>CAMWOK010000255.1 GCA_947175845.1 uncultured Lachnospiraceae bacterium
GTGGCCGGGAAGGACTTTGAGCCTAAGCCGGTGCAGCGCGGCATGAAGGAGGCGTCGTTTTCGACCGCGTCAAACAATTCCGGCGATAGGCAGATCCGCAATGAGCGCAGGGAGAAGACGCAGAGGGCGCAGAATGGAGAGTCCGGTGAGCGTCCGGCGCGGGAGACACGGACGTATGAGAACAATAACCGTCCGGCGCGGGAGCAGAGGCCGGCGGCGGAGAGCGCCACAGACCGCCCGGCGCCTAGACCGGCAGCGGAGAGCGCCACGGACCGCCCTGCACAGAGACAGGGTGCCGAACAGGCAGCGGACCGCCCTGCGCGGGAGCAGAGACAGAACAGCGAAAACGGCGCGGAGGGCAGGCAGTCTGACGACAAGTTCCCGTCGGAGCTTGACAGCGGCCTTACGGCGCGCGGAATCCTCGAAGTGATGCCGGATGGATTCGGTTTTATCCGAAGTGAGAACTTTCTTCCGGGCGACAGCGACGTGTATGTGGCACCGAGCCAGATTCGGCGTTTTGGATTAAAAACAGGTGATATTATAGAGGGAAACACGCGCGTCAAGACGATGAACGAGAAATTCAGTGCGCTGTTGTATCTGAAAAAAGTAAACGGATTTCCGCCGGAGTTCGCAACCAGAAGGCGCAACTTTGAAGATATGACGCCGATCTTTCCAGACAAGCGCATCAAGCTTGAGGCGCCGGGCTCCAGCGTGGCCATGCGCATCATGGATCTGATGAGCCCTGTCGGAAAGGGGCAGCGCGGCATGATTGTGTCGCCGCCCAAGGCCGGCAAGACGACGCTGCTCAAGGAGGTGGCAAAGTCCATACTGAGAACAGCGCCGGATATGCACATGATTATACTGCTGATCGACGAGCGCCCAGAGGAAGTTACCGATATCAAGGAGGCGATCCAGGGCCCCAACGTCGAGGTGATCTACTCGACCTTCGACGAGCTGCCAGAGCACCACAAGCGGGTTGCCGAGATGGTGATCGAGCGCGCAAAGCGCCTTGTGGAGCACAGAAAAGATGTCTGCATCCTGCTCGACAGCATCACCAGGCTGACGCGCGCCTACAACCTCACTGTTCCGCCCAGCGGACGCACGCTCTCGGGCGGACTTGACCCCGCGGCGCTGCACATGCCAAAGCGCTTCTTTGGCGCGGCGCGGAACATGCGCGAGGGCGGAAGCCTCACCATCCTTGCGACGGCGCTTGTCGAGACGGGCTCCAAGATGGACGACGTGGTGTACGAGGAGTTCAAGGGAACGGGCAACATGGAGATGGTGCTCGACCGAAAACTCTCTGAGAAGCGGGTATTTCCGGCCATTGACATCCCCAAGTCCGGCACGCGGCGCGAGGATTTGCTGCTGACGCCGGATGAACTCGAGGCGATTAACGTGATGCGTAAGGCGCTCAACGGCCTTAAGTCCGATGAGGCGGTCGACAAGATTCTGGATATGTTCTACCGCACAAAGAACAATGCGGAGTTTGTGGAGACCGTGAAAAAAATGAAGTTTATATAATTCGTCAAAAAGTGCTTGCATAGAACAAAAAGCTGTGATATACTTAAAAAGCTGTTTGTAAGGACAGGTTTCAAAACGATAAACAAAGTTCATTATATCTATAGAGAGGTGAAAGCAATGAGAGAAGGAATCCATCCAAATTACCATCAGGCAACTGTTACCTGCAACTGCGGCAACACATTTGTGACAGGGTCTACCAAGCCTGAAATCCACGTGGAAGTTTGTTCAAAATGCCATTCATTCTACACAGGACAGCAGAAGACTGCGGCAGCTCGTGGACGTATTGACAAGTTCAACAAGAAGTACGGCGTAGAAAGCAAATAAGTAGTGGAAAAAAGGTTGAGGTAAAGATTATCTCAACCTTTCGTTTTCATAAGGGGATAATATATGACAAAGAGGAAACAGACACAGTATTCCGGGATCGGCGGGCAGGCTGTATTGGAGGGCGTCATGATGAAGAACAAGTCAAAGTACGCTGTGGCCGTCCGCAAGCCGGATGGTGAGATTGATGTGCAGGTTGAGGAGTACAATGGAATCTGTGGGGACAAGGGCTTTGCAAAGCTTCCACTGATCCGGGGTGTTTTTGCGTTTCTTGACTCGCTTGTGCTCGGGATGCGGGTGACCATGCACTCGGCGTCGTTCTACGAGGACGAGGAGGAAGCGCCAAAGGAGGAGGAGACGGCGAAAAAGGCGTCGGGAAGCCGGATGGACGATATCATGATGGGCGTCACGGTCGTGCTGTCGGTCATCATAGCGGTTGCGCTGTTTATGCTGCTGCCGTTCTGGATATCGGATCTGCTGGGAAAGTACATCCGCAATGCGAGCCTTGTCGCGATACTTGAAGGACTGCTGCGCATTCTGATATTTGTGGGCTACATTGTTGCGATATCGCTGATGAAAGATATCCGGCGTCTGTACATGTACCACGGGGCGGAGCACAAGTGCATTAACTGTATCGAGCGCGGGCGTAAACTCACCGTGAAAAATGTCATGAGAAGCTCGCGGCAGCACAAGCGGTGCGGAACCAGCTTTCTGCTGTTTGTCGTGCTGGTGAGCGTGATTGTGTTCTTTTTTATACGCGTTGACAACATGGCGTTAAAACTGATTCTGCGGCTTTTGCTGGTGCCGGTGATCGCCGGGATTTCCTACGAGATCATCCGGTTTGCCGGTCGGAGTGACAACGTGCTGATCCGCGCAATATCCGCGCCGGGGATGTGGATGCAGCGCCTGACGACAAGGGAGCCGGACGAGGAGATGGTGCAGGTAGCCATCGCCTCCGTGGAGGCGGTGTTCGACTGGAAAGCCTATCTGGTGGAGACTTTTGGCTATGAGGCTGAGGACTTATGACATACGGGGAACTATATGAATACGGAAAGCGGGCGCTTGCCAAGGCAGGCGTCGCGGAGGCGGCGCTGGACGCGCGGCTTCTGCTGGAATATATCTGCCGCACGGACCGAAATGAACTGATTGTCCACGCGGACCGCGCGCGCAGTGATATCGAGGAGCAGTTTTATCGCACTGTGATAGAGAAGAGAGCGGCGCGCATCCCGCTGCAGCACATCACGGGGGAGCAGGAGTTTATGGGGCTTTCCTTTCGGGTGAACGAGCACACGCTGATCCCGCGGCAGGACACAGAGATTCTCGTCGAGGAGGCAATGCGCCATCTCGGGGACGGGATGCGGATTCTGGACATGTGCACAGGGTCTGGATGCATTCTGCTGAGTCTCCTCAGATACAGCAACGAGTGTGAGGGAATCGGAATAGACATCTCGGAAGACGCCCTGAACGTGGCGCGGGAGAACGCCGGGCGGCTGCAGCTGGATGCCCGGTTTCTGGAGGGGGATTTGTTTGCCCCGCTGGAAAGGCTCGATGTGGAGGCGGTTTTGGGAGGCAGGAGGGATTTGCTGTTTGACATGATTGTCTCCAATCCGCCCTATATTGAGACCGGGGTGATTGACACACTGATGCCGGAGGTGCGCGGGCATGAGCCGATCGGGGCGCTCGACGGCGGTGCGGACGGGCTGTCTTTCTACAGAAGAATCACAGCGCAGGCGCCGGCGTATCTCAGGGGCGGTGCGTATCTGTTTTTTGAGATTGGCTGCGGGCAGGCGCAGGCAGTGACAGCACTCATGCAGGAGGCTGGATTTGTCCAGGTTGCGGTGTTGAAGGACTACGCGGGGCTGGACAGGGTGGTTTCTGGAAGGAAAGCCGTCTGAGCCGGGCGAGAGCAGCGCAGAGCTGTGAGATAGAGGAGGTTTGAATATGTTTGACAAATTAGAAGATTTGCTTCACCGCTTTGAGGAAATCCTCAACGAGCTCAACGAGCCGACTGTCACGGAGGACCAGAAGCGTTTCCGGGCGCTGATGAAGGAACAGAGTGACCTGACGCCGCTCGTTGAGGCGTACAGGGAATACAAGAAATGTAATGAGACGGTGGAGGATTCCCTGTCGCTGCTCGATTCCGAGAGTGACGAGGAGATGCGGGAGATGTTGAAAGAGGAACTCAATGACGCCAAAAAGCGCATTGAGGAGCTTGAGACGCAGATGAAGATTCTGCTGCTGCCCAAGGATCCGAATGACGATAAGAACGTTATCGTGGAAATCCGGGCAGGCGCTGGCGGCGACGAGGCAGCGCTGTTTGCCGCGGAGATATATAGAATGTATGTTCATTACGCGGAGGGCAGGCGCTGGAAGGTGGAGCTGGCAGAGTGCGAGGAGATCGGTATCGGCGGCATGAAGAGCGTTACCTTTATGATTTCGGGGCAGGGCGCGTACTCCGTGATGAAGTATGAGTCCGGCGTGCACCGCGTGCAGCGCGTTCCGGAGACGGAGTCCGGCGGGCGCATCCACACATCCACAATCAGTGTGGCGGTGATGCCGGAGGTGGATGACGACATAGATATCGTGATCGAGGACAAGGATATCCGCATCGACGTGATGCGCGCGTCCGGAAACGGGGGGCAGTGCGTGAACACGACGGACTCCGCAGTCCGCCTGACCCACTATCCGACCGGAATCGTCGTGTACAGCCAGACGGAGAAGTCGCAGCTGCAGAACAAGGCGAAGGCGTTCGCCCTGCTGAAGGCAAAGCTGTATGACATGGAACAGCAGCAGCGCCACGACGCGGAGGCGGAGCTGCGCAGGAG
>CAMWOK010000256.1 GCA_947175845.1 uncultured Lachnospiraceae bacterium
CCACCGGAAGTACGGATGGAAACACCAACGGAACAGACACAAGTACAGGCACGACCCCTGGAGGAGATATCGGAAATACCGACGGAAACACTGATGGAAGTACAAACGTGACACCCGGAGGAGATATCGGAAATACCGACGGAAACACAGGTGGGACAGACGGCACAGAGACTGCATAAGAGTTAAAAGCAGAAGCTTTATGGTGAGGGGGAATGCATGATGAATATTAACAATAGTCAGTTCCTTTCCATTGAACAGCTACAGAACCAATATTTAAAACAGCAGAAGGGCAGTTCGGCAGCCAGGACACCTCAGGGCATGAGTTTTGAGGAGATCCTCCAGAAGCAGCAGGGGCAGGGGACGCAGACTGTGGAGGCGGTGCGCTTCTCAAAGCATGCGGCAAACAGACTCAGCGACAGGAAGATCGAGCTGACCGATGAACAACTGGAAAGGTTGAACGATGGCACGAAAAAAGCAGGCGCGAAAGGAATCAGGGATTCTCTGGTGCTCGTAGATCAGCTTGCATTTATCGTGAATACGAAGAGTAACACCGTTATCACAGCGATGGATCAGACAGAGGCAGACGAAAACATTTATACAAACATTGATGGAGCCGTGATTATCTAATACAGGATGTTGTGATAGGAGCCGGACCTTTTAAGGAGGCTCATTCCCTCGGATTGACGGATGAGGGTGGATAGTTTCGGCAAGTATGATTTAGGAGGTCACTTAATTATGATGAGATCACTTTATTCTGGTGTATCCGGTTTGAGAACACACCAGACAAGAATGGACGTTATCGGTAACAATATTGCAAACGTTAACACGACAGCATACAAGGCAAAGCAGATGAACTTTTCCGACATGCTCTACCAGACGACACAGGCGGGCACAGCGGCAAATCCGGCAAACGGAACAGGCGGCACGAACCCCAGGCAGATCGGTCTTGGTGTGAAGACTGCGGCGATCAACACGACCATCACACAGGAAGGTGCAAACCAGTCGACAGGAAATCCGTTTGACTTAAAGCTTACAGGCGAGGCGTTTTTCGTGGTGAGCGATGGAACAAGCACATACTATACAAGAGATGGATCCCTGGATGTGGATGACGCAGGAAACCTCGTTATGGCAAGCACCGGTTATATTGTGCAGGGCTGGGGGGTTGACGAGAACGGCAATATCGTGCAGGGCAGCCTGGGTGGCATCAATGTGACGACGCTGGATACCTTTGGGGCGGATGCCACAAAGAATGCGAAGATCAATGGTATTCTTGATGCGCAGGATTCCGAGCTCGAGAACAAGACAGGCAGGACTGTGACGGTTGGTCCGATCTATGATAAGGCAGGATATGAGTACAATGCCAAGTTTGGTATTTTGCCAGTCAAGAATCCGGTGGCAGACTCAAAGAGTATCGCCAACAACGAGTATGAGTACAAACCGGAACCAGAATTATACAAGGTTGATTTATCAACACTCAAGTATAAGTATACAATTGGCAATAGTACGGAAAAAGAACTCAAAGAATCTGATATGCCTGAAGAGCTTCTTGAGGAGCTTCAGAAGGATATATGGACTGTTGTCAATGGTGGAACAGTAGCGGGAATTACTCGCAATACAGCGGCAGGCACGTACTCTCCGGGTGCTGAGGGAGACTGGGTAAATGTGGATATGGCTGCTTACCTTGCCGATGCTTCCAAAGCAGATTTGAATAATAAAATTCTCGGGGACAGTAACCTGAGAAAGATGGCAATTACAGTAAATTTCTCAGGCGGTATAGGATTTACGACAGAAAAACCGAGTTATCCGCTGAGTGATGTGTCCGCTATTAAGGTTAATGAAGAAGCGGTGAAGGCACTGTATACACCGGATGGTACGGATCCGACGAAATTCACACTGAAAACGGACTGTGCATCAGTGACAGCGATCAAGCAGGTATATGCGGATGGCGATAAGTCTGTGACAGAGTATATATTGAGAGGTTCAACAGGACCTGGAGCAACCGCGACAGATATTCAGGCGACAGGACCGGATGGACAGCCGGGAAATGCTGCGGAATTGTATGCGGCAGATATTATGAAAATCCTGGAGCTTACGAAACCAGTTAAGCAAAATGCATACACTACAACGGAAAGTAAGACGACCGATCAGGTTGTTCCCAAAGAGTTTACAATAAGCCTGCTGGGAATAACGGATAAGGACGGCAAGGAAATTGATATCAGTGCACTGGAAGACGGCGGTGCGACTTCATGGGATCTCAGATATAATAAAGAGAACGGTGAGTTCGAGTATGTAGGATCTGAAGGAAACAAGTCTTTTGTGCTGAGTCTGTCAGCGATCGATCCGAAGTTCGAGAACCTCACAATCGATATGTCAAACACCTCCAATGTCAGCAACGACAAGAAGTCTACCCTGACAGGTCCCAGAGTGGACGGTCGCAAGATCGGTACAAGGACAGGTGTGTCTATCGGTACAGACGGTATTGTCACAGCGCTGTACAGCAACGGCATGGCGCGCAAGATTGGCCAGCTCTGCGTGGCGACATTCCCCAATGCCATGGGTCTTGAAAATGCAGGCGACAACCTCTATCAGATGACAGCGAGCTCCGGTGATGTGAACATTGTCGATATCAAGGCAAGCGGCACAGGTACCATAACCAGCGGTGTGCTCGAGATGTCAAACGTAGACCTCTCGCAGCAGTTTACCGACATGATCACAACCCAGAGAGGATTCCAGGCAAACAGCCGTATCATCACAACTTCCGACACTATGCTTGAGGAGCTTGTAAACCTTAAGAGATAAGAATGAAGTTCATTAAAAAAGAAACCCGGACAGGTGCTCCTGCCGGGTTTTTTTAGCGGGAAAAATTGTTTCCATGCTTTTTGCGCACTTTGCCTTTTCAATGTCAGCGATCTGTGGTATACTATCAGACATGGATAGGAAATTTACATTTTGTCAAATACTCTGGGAGAGATGCAGCCCTGACCGCAGAGCGTGTCAGTGATATCCGCAGGCTGTGCGCATCCTGTTGCACTGTGCAGTCAGTCTGTTTGACAGCCGGTATAACTGATATTGCGAGAGACTGTCAAGATAAAAAGGAGGAGTAAAGCATGGATGCGAACATGAAACTGATTATGGCAGAGTTTGCCAAACTCAACACCAAAATTGACGTGCTTGACAACAGGGTATTCGGGCTGGAGGCGAGACAGCGACTGCATTTTATAAGAGTAAGCATCAGCTTAGAAAGATGGATGATCAGGGAAATACCATAGTCAGAGTACTTGCGCGGAGAGGGCTGATACCATACAGGGAATAGGACAACCATGCAGACGGCAGGGCGGCAAAAACCGCCCTGTACTTTTGGGCGGATGATATGTTTCTGAAGCGAAGGAGAGGAGAAGTTACGATTATGGCGGGAATACCAGTCAGTGTGTGCATGATCGCTAAGAACGAGGAGCGGTACATAGAGCAGTGTCTCAGGAAACTGATGCGGTACAACATGGAAATCGTGGTGGTGGATACGGGTTCCATGGACCGGACAAAGGAGCTTGCGGCCAGATACACAGATAAGCTGTTTGATTTTACCTGGTGTGATGATTTCAGTGCGGCGAGAAATTATGCGGTGTCTAAGGCGTCCAACAACTGGGTGCTGATTTTGGACTGTGACGAGCTGGTACAGGAGATCGATGTGGCAAAGCTGCGCACCTGTATGCAGAAGTACCCGAAAAATGTCGGTGTCGTGGAGATTCGAAACGTCTATACCACCAGGGAGGACGGAAATTTAACGGAAAGTATCCAGATCGACGAGGTTCCGCGGTTCTACAATCGCAATTACTATGCGTATCGTTTTCGGATACATGAACAGATTACGCCCAGGAAGCAGGATGACTATGATGAGATGGTGCTGGAAACATTTCATCTGCCTGTCATAGTCAAACATTACGGTTATGACATTCCGAGAGAGGAAATGATGAAAAAACAGGAGAGAAATCTGAAACTTCTGTTAAATTCCCTCGGGGAGACAAAAGGCATGGATGACTATGTCTATTTTCAGATAGGCCAGTCCTACAGTGTCCTGGAAGAGTATGAGCGGGCGATTGAAGCGTACGACATGTGTCTCGAGGTCAACCGCAATCCAGAGAAGAAGTTTTTGAGCGTCTGCCTGGAATCCTATGCGGACTGTCTCCTGAAAACTGACAATCCAAACGATGCGTACAGACTGCTGGACATGAACCGGGAGTATCTTGGCACGACGCGGCTGCGGTATTTGTTTGGCAGGGCAGCCCACATGTGCGGGGACTACCAGAATGCAATCAGCTTTCTTACAGGCATCACGGGTGAGGCAGATTTTGAGCGGCTCGGCGACAATGTCTTTGACACCTACGCGCGGATTTTTGCGATCTGCAGCGAGACAGGACAGACGGACATCTTGGAGACATATAAAGCCAGGCTGGCTGAATTTGGGAGACTGCACGGGAAGCAGATCACATTTGCGGGAAAGGAGGCGCAGGTTCAGAGTGATAGAAGTGACGAAAATTAACGGTGTTAAGATCCTGATCAACACAAATCTGATCGAGACGGTTGAGGAGACACCCGACACGGTTGTTACGTTAACCGATGGAAAAAAAGTTATTATCAAAGAGAGTAGAC
>CAMWOK010000257.1 GCA_947175845.1 uncultured Lachnospiraceae bacterium
AATTGAAGAGCTGTAGGATTAAAAAGGAATTGTGGAGAGGCACAGTTCCTTTTTTAGAGATTGATTAGAGATAGTTGTGTTACAATTCCAATGTACTGAAAACATATGGAGGGATGTTATGAGAAGAAAAGCAATGTTTACGAGGACGGCAGCTTTATTTACAGCGGCGGCAGTTGGTTTCACAGTTGCGGGCTGCAGCGCAGAGAAGCAGACGGTCAGCGGGGAAAAGAGTTCAAAGGATGCGGCAGAGGCAAATATCACGGAGGAGAGCAGCGCCAGTTCCGGAAAGAATGGCGATGCGGACAGCAGCGGAATGGGACGCTATGTGGAGACGACAGTTTACGAGAGTGAAGGGTTCTACGATAAGGTGGTAAGCCGGATTTTAGGAGATGGCCAGATGGTCGTGCTGAATACTCTTTCGAGGCAGAAGGTTGTGTCGAAGGACGGCGGTGCGACGTGGAATTCGGAGGCGGACGAGGTATTTTTAGAGTTTATAGACGCACATTATCCGGCGACGACAGCGATAGCGCCGGACGGGACGATCGCCATTGTCGGTCTGGACAGGAGAGAGGGGACGGAGGCTGATTACGATTATAATCTTTACCTCTACAACACGGATGGCACCACAAAACAGATACCTGTCGAGCTGCCGGACGCGGATTCGCGCCTGCGGACACTGGCGTTTGACGAGCAAGGGACACTGTACGCGTTTGCCGCGGGATGCAGAATACTTTATCAGGTGGATGTCAGTGCGGGAACTGCAGAAACGCTGTTGACACTGGACGACATTACGGATCTGATCGACTGCCGGGACGGTATTCTGATGTGTCAGACCTTTGAGAATGTTATTCTGTATGATTTGGAAAAGAAGAGTTTTATCGAAGATGAGGTGCTTGACAGCTTTATCAAAGAGACCGTTCATGAGATGGCATGGACGGGCAGCAGCTACACGGCATATGCCTTTCTGGGAGCAGACAAGACAATTTATATCGCGGGGGAGAAGGGCCTGTATCGCCATGTTATCGGCGGAGGCGCTGTGGAACAGGTGATAGACGGGGGACTTTCCTCGCTGGGCGACCCGACATACGGCATTATGACGCTGACAATGAATGACAAAAATGAGTTCCTGGCGGTGTACAACGACGGTAGAATCATAAAGTTTACATATGACGCAACAGTTCCGTCTGTTCCAAATGACAAGATTACAGTCTACAGTCTGGGCGAGGACGATTTGGTGCGGCAGACAATTTCGGCATATCAGACGCAGAACCCGGATATGTTCATAGAGTATCAGATTGGTATGGACGAGGGCGGTGTCACGCGAGAGGATGCGCTCAAAAAATTAAATACACAGCTGCTGAGCGGAAACGGCCCGGACGTGATCATGCTGGATGGAATCAACATTGAAACCTATGCGGAGAAAGGGGTTTTGATGGACTTGTCCGATATCGTCAATGCGGTGGATCAGACAGACGGGCTCTACACCAACTTAATTCAACCGCTTCAGACAGACGACAGGATATACGCTGTTCCGGCAAAGTTCTATATTCCTGTCATTTATGGGGACGAAAATTATGTCGGCGGGGCAAAGGATTATCGATCGATAGCGGATATGGCGGAGAAGGCAAGGGAGACATTTCCGGACACAACCCTCCTGGGGGCGTGCTCGGCGACAGGGATTATGAAGCGTTTTGCGCCAGTGTGCGCACCGGCCTGGAAAGATGCAGACGGGCAGCTTGACCAGGGAAAAGTGCGGGAGTTTCTCGAGCAGTCCAGAAGACTGTACGATGCGGAGATGAATGGTACGCCGCAGGAGTATATTGATCAGTATCAGCAGAATATGGTTTCTGAGGATGGCAAAAGCTTCGAGGAGGAAAACTATTTTCTGGCGGTGCAGGATACTCTGTATCTGATGCAGATGTCCCCGTTTGTATATGGTGAGCTTATGGGTGCATACGCGTACAAAGACATGCTGTCTATACTAAGAATCGGCAATCTGGAGCCCACACAGATAAACCTGATGAGTGGTCAGAGCAGCAATGTCTATCATCCGGCGTCGATCGCGGGCATCAACGCAGGGACCAAAAATCCGGATGCGGCGATACAGTTTGTGAGCATGCTGCTCGGTGCGACTGTTCAGGAGTCAATGCAGCTTGGTATTCCCATGAACAAAAAGGCGCTTCTGGCACAGTTTGCCTATGATGAGAGCAAGCTGGGGGATGACGGCGGGGAGGCTTATATGAGTTTTTCGACAAATGGCGGCGAACGTTTTACTTACACGATTTATCCGGTAAAGCAGGATGGAATCGACAAACTTGAGGCGTGGATCGCGCAGCTTGACACGCCGTATCTGAGCGACGCCATGCTCGAAGCGGCAGTCTACTCAGAGGGTGCAAAATACCTCGAGGGTGCGCAGGATATCGACGCGGCGGTGAAGGCGGTTGCGGACAGTGTGGAGATATATCTGTCTGAGTGAGCAATTTCAGCAGCAGCGGGAGTAAAGATAAGGGACAGGTGGCGCAGAGGATGAAAAAACGAAAAGAATATGGTTATTTTATTGCGTTTATCGGCATGAGTCTGGCGGGGGTGCTTATTTTTGTGCTGATACCGTTTGCGGACGTAGTGCGGCGCTCGTTTATGACAGTCATGTCCGGGGAGTTTGCGGGTCTGGACAACTATCGGACAGTGATAAACAATCAGGCGTTTGGCCTCGCGGTGAAGAATACGCTTCACTTTGTGGGCGTGGCGATACCGCTGCTGGTGGTGATCAGCCTGGCGGCGGCGCTTGTGCTCAGCAGGATACATGACATTCATGTCATAAAAAGCCTTTATCTGTTTCCGCTTGCAATGCCGACTGCTACGGTGGTGATCGTGTGGAGGATGTTTTTCTACAGGCAGGACTTTGACAGCCTTGTCGTCAGCTATCTCTGGAAAAACACGGGTTACACCATTGTGCTGTGGCTTGCCGGGATAGCGGGCATTCCAAATGAGCTGATAGAGGCGTCGCGCGTGGACGGCGCAAACAGGTTTCAGTGCCTGATATTTGTGAAGCTGCCCTGTCTGCGGGGCAGTGTATACACAATTGTGATATTGTCATTCTTAAATTCGATGAAAATATACAGGGAGGCGTATCTTGTCGGTGGCTCCTATCCGGGGAAGGATATCTATCTGCTGCAGCACACGTTTAACAACTGGTATGTGAATCTTGAGTTTGACAAGATGGCTGCGGCGAGCGTGCTGGTGGCTGTGGTGCTGTTTGTGTTTATCCTGCTGTTTCAGTATTACAGTCAGAGATAAAAGCTGAGAGCCCGCAAAAGCGGGTGAATGGGAGTTTTAAATTGAAGGTGAGAAAGTTGCTCCGCAGGGTGTCGGAGGCGGTGACAAAACTGATATTTATCGCGGCAGGTATAGTGGTCTGCGCGCCGGTGTTTCTCGTGGTGACGGGCTCTGTCATGGGAAAAGGAGATCTGTACGAATGTCTGGCACCGGTGTTTGAGCACGGGACGGGATTTGTGTCGTGGAAGCTCATTCCACAGTATCCTACCGTGGAAAACTATATCCGTCTGCTCTTTTTTTCGCCGGAATTTTTTGTGCTGTTCTGGAATTCGGTAAAGATGGTGGGACTGATTCTGCTGGGGCAGATGCTTGTGGGGGTGCCTGCGGCGTGGGCGTTTGCGGTCTATGAAGTCCGCGGAAAAAATGTGCTCTTTACTATCTATGTCGTGTTGATGCTTTTGCCATTTCAGGTGACAATGCTGTCGAGCTATCTGACACTTGATCGTCTGTCGCTGCTGGACACGCACTGGGCGGTCATTCTGCCTGCAGTGTTTGGCACATTTCCGGTCTTTGTGATCTACGGCGGGTTCCGCGCGATCCCAAAGTCCCTGATAGAGGCGGCGCGGATTGACGGGGCGGGAGAGCTGTACATCTTTTTTATGGCGGGGTTAGGGCTTGGAAAAGGCGGAATTCTCTCTGCGCTGGTGCTTGGATTTCTGGAATACTGGAATATGATTGAGCAGCCGTTTGCATTTCTCGAGGACAAGACGCTGTGGCCGCTGTCGCTGTATCTGCCCGAGATCAGCTGGACACAGGCAGGATTTGCGTTTGCGGCGTCCGTGGTGATGCTGATTCCGGCAATCTTTGTGTTTGTCATGGGGCAGGATTATCTGGAACAGGGGATTATCTATTCTGGCCTGAAGGGGTGATGGCCGCTGAACGTTGTGACAATGTATGGAGGGTTCGTGTGATGGAGAAGGATGAGGAGAAGCTGTTAAGCCGCAGGCGGCTGGAGAAGTGGGTTAAGATATTTCTGGTGTTTCTGGCATTTGTGTGGCTGTGCACCATTATTTCAAAAAGCATCTATGTGTCAGGTCTGCCCATTGTCAAGACAGACACTGCGTCCAAAAAGTACGTGGAGCATCTCGTCGAGGCAGACGGCATTGTGACGGCGGGCGGCGAAGTCGCCGTGAATACACAGGCAGGGCTGCGGGTGGATAAGATTTTTGTCCGGGAGGGTGATGCGGTCAAGGCGGGAGATTTGCTTTTTACCATTGACACGGCAGACATTGCGGACATCATCAGCACCAAGGAAACAGAGCTTTCGCGGATTCAGTGCAATCTCTCTGATCTGCAGGTCAATGCCGTG
>CAMWOK010000258.1 GCA_947175845.1 uncultured Lachnospiraceae bacterium
GGACTTGGTAAGGCCGTAGAGATCCCTGAGGCGATCCGCAAGGGAAAGGAAGACGCAATCAAGAATCTGATCGCGGTTGCCATGGATGACAACAATTCTATCACACATGATTTTATCGGCAACTATGGTTCTTCGAGCGTGCTGCTCAAGAGAGCTCCGGAAGGTACAGGTATCATCGCGGGTGGTCCTGCGCGTGTCGTATGTGAGCTTGCAGGAATTAAGAACATCCGTACAAAGTCTTTGGGATCAAACAATAAGCAGAACGTAGTACTTTCTACCATCGCTGGTCTTTCACAGTTAAAGACACCGGAGCAGGTGGCTGCAAATCGCGGTAAATCTATCGACGAGATTATGGCTTAAGGAGGTAGATGAAGATGGAAAAGAAATTAAAAGTTACTTTAATCAGATCGACAATCAGTGCTGTTCCCAAGAACAAGGCAACTGTCGAGGCCATGGGGCTGACAAAGCTTCACAAGACAGTAGAGCTTCCTGACAATGCAGCAACCAGAGGTATGATTCGCAAAGTATGTCACTTAGTAAAAGTTGAAGAAGCATAGATAAGGGAGGTGTCAGAAAATGAGTTTGGAATTATCTAATTTAAGACCTGCCGAAGGCTCTAAGCACAGCAATGAATTTAGAAGAGGCCGTGGCCATGGTTCAGGAAACGGAAAGACTGCCGGCAAGGGCCACAAGGGACAGAAGGCTCGTTCCGGAGCGCCAAGGCCAGGCTTTGAAGGCGGACAGATGCCTCTGTACAGACGCATTCCCAAGAGAGGCTTCCACAACCGCAACACAAAAGAGATCGTTGCAATCAATCTTGAGGTGCTGGAGCGTTTTGAGGATGGCGCCACAGTGTCTGTCGACACATTGATCGAGACTGGAATCGTGAAAAACCCTAGAGATGGAGTAAAGATTTTAGGTAGAGGAGAATTAACCAAGAAGCTCAATGTCCAGGCAAATGCATTCAGCGCATCTGCGAAGGAGAAGATTGAGGCGCTTGGTGGAACAGCAGAGGTGATCTAATGTTTTCTACGTTAAAGAATGCGTTCAAGATCAAGGAAATCAGAACCAAGCTGCTGTTTACCTTCCTCATGCTGTTTGTTATCCGGTTTGGTTCCCAGCTTCCGATTCCGGGCGTGAACAGGGACTATTTTTCTTCCTGGTTTGAGATGCAGACCGGCGGTGCATTCAGCTTTTTTGATGCGTTTACAGGCGGATCCTTCTCGCGGATGTCCGTGTTTGCATTGAATATCACGCCGTATATCACATCCTCCATCATCATGCAGCTGCTCACGATAGCGATACCAAAGCTCGAGGAGATGCAGAAGGAAGGGGAGGACGGAAGGAAGAAGATTGCTTCCATCACTCGTTATGTCACCGTGGGGCTTGCGTTGTTTGAGAGTACAATGATGGCAATCGGATTCGGTAATCAGGGCTTGCTTCAGAAATTTGGTCCGCTGGAGGTTATTACAGTAGTTGCTGTGCTGACAGCAGGCAGCGCATTCCTGATGTGGATAGGCGAGCGTATCACAGAGAAGGGTGTTGGTAACGGGATCTCAATCGTGCTTGTTATTAACATCATCTCCCGTCTGCCGGATGATTTCGCAAAGCTGTATGAACAGTTCTGCAAGGGAAAGTCGATTCCCCTCGCGGTGGTTGCGGCGGTGGTTATCCTTGCAATCATTCTGGCCATGACAGTGTTTGTTGTCATTCTCAACAGTGCGATCCGGAAAATTCCTGTTCAGTACGCAAAAAAAATCCAGGGAAATAAGATGGTCGGAGGTCAGATGACCTTCCTGCCGTTGAAGGTAAACACAGCGGGAGTGATTCCGATTATCTTTGCCTCCTCGCTGATGCAGTTTCCCATTATACTTTCAACGCTGTTTGGATACAATGGAAACGGTGTGTGGAGACAGATTTTGAACAGTTTAAACCAGGACAACTGGTGCAATCCGTCCCAGCTGGTTTACTCGATTGGTCTTGTAGTGTACGTCATATTGACTGTGTTTTTTGCTTATTTCTATACGTCATTGACGTTCAATCCGTTGGAGATTGCAAACAATATGAAGAAACAGGGCGGGTTTATCCCGGGCATCAGGCCGGGAAAGCCGACGAGCGATTATCTCAACAAGGTGCTCAATGCGATTATATTCATCGGGGCAATCGGACTTGTGATTGTGGCAGTTGTGCCGTTTTTCTTCAACGGTGTATTTAACGCCTCCGTTTCGTTTGGCGGAACAAGCTTAATCATTATTGTCAGTGTCGTGCTTGAGACAATCAAACAGATTGAATCACAGATGCTTGTGCGCAACTATAAGGGCTTTTTGAACGATTAGTCAAAAGACCTGCACAGCTGCGGCGGGAAGTCCGTGCAATCAACAGTACAATGAGATAGAAGCAAAGCGGGCGCTTTGCTTCTGTCCGTTATTTTTGGCCGATGTATCCCGCTTGAATTGAGCGTGTCCTGAGGGTGAGGGCGCGTTGAATTGAAGCTATGATATAGCGTTGCTGCTTGATAATTTCTATGATATTAAAGGAGGAACTCAGATGAAGATTATTATGTTAGGCGCACCAGGGGCAGGCAAGGGCACACAGGCAAAGATGATTGCAGAGAAGTTTGCGATTCCCCACATTTCCACGGGGGACATCTTCCGCGCGAACATCAAGAACGGCACAGAGCTTGGCATGGAGGCGAAGAAGTACATGGATCAGGGCCTGCTCGTGCCGGATGAACTTACCGTCAAGATCCTGCTCGACCGGGTGGCGCAGGAGGACTGCAAAAACGGGTATGTGCTCGACGGTTTTCCGCGGACCATCCCGCAGGCGGAAGTGCTTGACAAGGCGCTCACAGAGCTTGGCGACAAGATTGACTATGCGGTGAACGTCGACGTGCCCGACGAGAACATTATCAACAGAATGTCGGGAAGACGCGCCTGCGTCAACTGCGGTGCGACATACCATGTTGTCCATATTCCGCCTAAGAAAGAGGGATTTTGTGATACCTGCGATTCTGAGCTTATCCTGAGAGATGACGACAAGCCCGAGACTGTGAAGAACCGTCTGGATGTATACCACAAGCAGACACAGCCGCTGATCGAGTTCTACGAGGCGAAGGGTGTGCTCAAATCAGTGGACGGCACAGTGGATATGAACGATGTGTTCGCTGCGATTGTCAATATTTTGTCTTAAGAGATACAGGTCGTGCGGAGGGAAAGGTAATGGCTGTTACAATAAAGTCACAGCGCGAGATTGATCTGATGCGGGAATCATGCAGGCTTCTTGCGAAAGTTCACGAGGAGCTTGGGCAGGCGATAGAGCCGGGGATCTCCACGCTCTATATTGACCAGCTCGGAGAGAAGCTGATCCGCGGCATGGGCTGCATCCCGAATTTTCTGCACTATAACGGTTATCCTGCGTCCATCTGTGTGTCGGTGAATGACGAGGTGGTGCACGGGATACCCCGGGCGGACAGAATCCTGCAGGAGGGCGACATTGTGAGCCTCGACTGCGGATTGATTTACAAGGGGTATCACTCCGATGCTGCCAGGACACATGGTGTGGGACAGATCAGTCCGGAAGCACAGAAACTGATAGATGAGACAAAAAAATCATTTTTCGAGGGAGTAAAGAGAGCTACAGCAGGGAATCACCTTCACGATATATCAAATACAATCGACAATTATGTGTCACAGTTTGGGTATGGGATTGTCCGGGATCTGGTGGGACACGGTATCGGAACGTCCCTTCACGAGGAGCCGGAGATTCCGAACTTCAGGCAGCGAAAAAGAGGAATGAAGCTTCGGGCGGGTATGACGCTCGCGGTGGAGCCCATGATAAACATGGGCGGCGGTGATGTCGAGTGGCTGGATGACAGCTGGACCGTCGTCACGGAGGACGGATCGCTGTCTGCCCATTATGAGAATACCATCCTGATCACTGACGGTGAGCCTGAAATTCTTACGCTTCTATAGAAAACGAAACAAAGAGCACTGTCTGCACAGCAGGCGGCGCGATTATCGACAGAGAGTGGGAGAGGGTAAGAATGACTGGTTATCTGGCATATTCGCTGGCAGGGCATGACAAGGGCGCGGTATATCTTATTATAGAAGAAACAGGGGATTCTGTATATGTCGCGGACGGGGCAGTGCGCACACTTGGCAGACCTAAGAAAAAGAATAAGAGGCATATACAGGTCATTAAGAAAGAGAATCAGAGAGTTGATATCTCGTCTGTGACAAACGAGCAAATAAAACATATCATTAAGTTATATTTGAAAGGCATTGAGGAGGTAAAAGAATGTCAAAGTCCGATGTAATTGAAATCGAGGGAACTGTAGTAGAGAAGCTTCCAAACACTATGTTTCAGGTGGAGCTGGAGAACGGCCACAGGGTGCTTGCACATATCAGCGGAAAGCTGAGACAGAATTTCATCCGTATCCTTCCGGGCGACAAAGTAACCTTGGAACTGTCACCGTACGATTTGTCGAAGGGGCGAATCATATGGAGAGACAAATAACAGTGTCAGAAATATTTTCTCTCAAATATTTGAGAAAATATTTTTATATAGGGCTTGCATTTGCCCTGGCTGCATGATATAATGTAAAACGGTCTTTTTGAAAGGAGGGTTTAACATGAAAGTT
>CAMWOK010000259.1 GCA_947175845.1 uncultured Lachnospiraceae bacterium
CACCACCGTAACTTCCATGGAGAAGTCCAGACGAAAATTGTCATATTGTTTGATTACATTGTTCAACCGAATCATACTTCGCACTTCCTTTCCCGTACATTGACCCGCATGTTCCATGTTCAGGACCGTCTTTTTGTCCGGACTGACCACCACACGCTCAGATATTATGTGTCCTCGAGCACAATCTCAAACAGCTCTCTGATTTCGCTGTCCTCCATACCGCAACTGCGCGCCTTGCGGATGGTCTGCTCAAACCCGGACTCCACTTCCTTTTTCTTCTCCTCAAGCATCTGCGCCTGGCTGGCGCATGCCACAAAACTGCCCTTGCCGTGCACTGTCACGACAAATCCCTCCGCCTCAAGCTGGTCGTATGCCTTCTTGACCGTCAGCGCACTGACCTTGATGTCCTTCGCCAGCGTCCTGACGGAGGGAAGCATGGTGTCCCCGATCAGCTCGCCATGCACGATCTTATCCTTAATCTGGCTGACAATCTGTTCGTAGACCGGCTGCATCGAAGAATGGTTAATGATTAGATTCATCCTGTACTCCACATCCTTTATTGAACGCGTTCTGCACAGTTCTGCCGCATGACTGACTCCTGTACCGAAACGCTGTACTGTTTGTTCATGAACACCTGTCAAGAACAGGTAATCCTTCTCTTGGCATAAACAGTATATAACAGTATTTATCTGTTGTCAACTGTTTTATACTGTTTATTATCAAAAAAATCCCTCAAAGTAGAAAGCGTACCTTTTCGCTTTCCACTTTGAAGGATTTCATCCTATATGATGATTCAGACAGCACTCACGCCGCCAGATACTTCTCCACCGATGCCATCTTCACGCAGAGCACAAACACCGCGCACGCCTGCTTGAGTTCTTCTGGCGTCGGCAGGGTCGGTGCGATGCGGATGCTGGTGTCCGCCGGGTCCTTCATGTACGGGAAGGTTGATCCCGCCGGTGTCATGACCACGCCCGCCTCCTTGCAGAGGGCAACCACGCGCTTTGCACAGCCTTCCAGGGTGTCGAACGCGATAAAGTATCCGCCGAGCGGCTTTATCCAGCGCCCGATCTCAAGTCCGCCAAGCTCTTTCTCAAGGCAGTCGAGAACCGCCTCAAACTTGGGCTTGAGCAGCGCTGCGTGCTTCTCCATATGCGCGTGCACGCCCGCCGCATTCCTAAAGTACAGCACATGGCGCATCTGGTTCATCTTGTCAAAACCGATCGTCTGCAGGCTCACCGTCTTTTTCACTTCCGCAAGGTTTGCCGGTGAGGTGATGAGTGCACCCACGCCGGCACCCGGGAACGTGACCTTTGAGGTGGAGCACACCTGATAGTACATATCCGGGTTGCCCGCTTTCTCGCACTCTGTCACGATATTGAGCATCTGCGCCTTATTGTCGACATACACGTGATGGAACGCGTATGCATTGTCCCAGTAGATTCTGAAATCAGGCGCTGCAGGCTTCAGGTTTGCAAACCGCCTGACAACCTCGTCAGAGTAAACAACACCCGCGGGGTTGGTGTACTTTGGCACATTCCAGATACCCTTGACCGCCGGGTCGCTGTTGACATACTGCTCAACCAGATCCATATCCGGGCCATTCTCGTCCATCGGTATGTTGATCATCTCAATTCCAAAGCTCTCAGTGATGGCAAAATGCCTGTCATAGCCCGGAACAGGACACAGAAACTTTATCTTCTCCTGCTTACACCACGGCGTGCTGCCGCCGATTCCGTGCACCATTGCCCTTGAGACCAGATCATACATGATGCTCAGGCTGGAATTGCCAAACACCATCACGTGATCCACAGGGCACTCCATCAGCTCCGCGAAAAGCTCCTTTGCCTCCCTGATGCCGTCAAACGCTCCATAATTTCTCAGATCCACTTTATCCTCGCCCTTGAACACCGACTTGCTGTTGAGCACGTCGAGCATACCGACAGACAGGTCGAGCTGGTCCGCAGCCGGCTTGCCGCGCGACATGTCAAGCTTGATATTTGATTCCTTTAACGTTTCATACTCCTTCTGAAGCTCTGCTTGAAGTGCACGCAATTCTTCCTTGCTCAAATCCTTGTATGCTTTCATTTTCCATAACCTCCATCATTTATGCGCTTTTTCGCCATTCTCATCCGTTCCTTTCCTACTATATAACAAGTATTCCGATTCTGTCAATAACTTGTATACGTGTATATCGGTATTTTTCATAATTTTGAGACAATACCACAACGACGCGGCGCACTTTGCCGGAGCTTTATTGCATTTTGCCCATGCAGGCGCCGCGCAAAAAACAATTTTTATCTTGTCAATGCCAAATGCAGTAGTATAATAGAGGCAGATCCGTGTGAAATCTTGCAAAAAATGAAGGAGGAATGTTATCATGCTACACCCTGACGAAACGATTATCCCAAAGGAAACCATCCCTGAGAACATGCCTGCCGGCCTGCAGGTTCTGTATACATCCGACGCTTTCGGAAACGGCGGCGAACTGCTGACGGAGGAGCGCCTGGCGGACATCTTACAGCAAATACGCGGCGGGGAGGGAATTGATGTCTACTTCTGGAAAGACGCCGATATGGAACAGAACCTGCTGTTCATCGAGAACGACAGCTATTGGATTTCCATTGTCTATTTCGGGGATGACGACAGCTTTTACACCTGCTTCGACCCCGATTATCTCGACTCCGACGAGGAAGCCCCTGTGATTGCGGGCGACGGCCAGTCCATCATCCTAAAGCGGGAGACCATGCACGATCCGCTGCTTGCCGCCGAGTGCATCGAGTACTGCGTCCGCACCGGAACGCTCTACCCGGGCATGGAATGGCTGAAAGTGGAATAAATCATAGCACAAAAATATCCCCGGATCATTGATCCGGGGACGAAACTGCTCTTTGCGGTCTGCAAATGCACTTGAGAAACTGCATATGAAGACCGCTTCTCACTGCGGCAGCAAAATCTCCGTCGTGAAGGCGCCGTCCTCGCTGTTTCGGCTGATGTACCCCTGGTAGCGCTCGACAATCGTGTCAATGCGCACCAGCCCGTACCCGTGCCCCTGCCCTTTGGAGGTCAGAAAGCGGCCGTTCTCCTTTCTCTGCTTCTTCACCGCCGTGAAGTTGGTAAAGGACATGTACAGCTGCGTGTTTTTCATGTCCATGTAGACACGGATCATGCGCTGCTCTTTCGGGAGTGCCATGCTCGCCTCGATCGCATTGTCAAACAGATTTCCGATAATGATGCACAAATCAATCTCCGCCGTCGTGAGCGCCACCGCGACATGCGCGTCCGCCGTGACCGCGATATCTTTGGATTTGGCCAGTGAGATCTTGCTGTTTAAGATAACATCTGTCATTTTATTTCCTGTCTTGAGCGCCATATCCACGGTGTTCAAATCGTTTCCCAGCTCGTCGAGATAGCGTTTGATGTCGTCGAGCGCTCCCATGTCCGCATAGCTCTTAAGCACCTGAATATGATTTCGGTAATCGTGCCGCCACCCGCGCATCTGGCTGTACATGTTCTCCACCTCCGCATAGTGCGTTGTCAACAGCTCGCTCTGATACGCCGCGATGCGCCTGTCTATGATCCTGTCCAATAAAAACATTTCGCTCTCCCCTTTTTTGCAGTGATCGCTCGGCCTTCGGCTTCCTGTTTCGGACGCCCGGCCATGCATCCAATCAAAAATATCGTATCACCGCGCGGTTTATCGCATCGTACAATCCTCTCGAAAGCGGCACCGCCGCGCCGTCCTTCAACAGGACCTGAGACTTTGTGATTTTGCTGACAAAGCGCAGGTTCACGATAAACGACCGCCCTGTGCGGAAAAAGCTCTCGTCCAGTTCTTTTTCCAGCTCGCCGAGCGTCTTTTTGACGGTGTACTCCTCCGCACAGTGAATCGTCACATAATTGCGCTGTACCTCGAGATAGCGAATCCCGCCGACTGGAATGCGCACACTGCCGTCCGCCGTCTGTATAAAGAGTTCCTTCTCCCGATCCTTCACCCGCTGTATGGCGCGCGCGATCACACTGCCCAGCTTCTCCTGCGTCACGGGCTTGAGCAGGTAGTGAAGCGCCTCCACGTCGTACCCCTCGCCGATATAGTCCATATATCCGGTGACAAACACAATCTGGACCGCGTGGTCGCGCTCCCGTATCTTTGCCGCCAGCTCGATACCATTCATGCCATCCTCACGCATCTCGACATCCAGAAACAAAATGTCAACCGCACTGTCCTCCTCGTGCTGGAACAGAAATGCCTCCGCGGAGGGAAATTCTTCCAGATAAACGGTAACTGTCTGGTCTGCCGCCCACTTTTTTATAAAGTTTGCCACATAAGCTGCATCCGCCGGATTGTCGTCGCAGACTGCAATTCTGTACATTGTCTCTGCCCCCTTTTTGTCCTGATTTGCCGCATTGCGCGTTTTGTGATGCATCGTATGATGCTGTTTTAACGCTTTTGGGTGCTTCTTAGCGCTTCTTAGCACTTTTAGTGCTTCTTAGCGCTTTTTACTGCTTCTTAGCACTTTTTAGTGCTTCTTACGCCTGCGCGGTACCGCAGAAGCACTGCACGCAGTATATTATACTATACAGTCGCTGGTTTTGTCACCTTTTTTGATGGATTCCTCCGC
>CAMWOK010000260.1 GCA_947175845.1 uncultured Lachnospiraceae bacterium
CATACAATTCGCTACGCGATTTGTTCATGTAACTCCATATCTCCGGATGCTAGTACAACGAATATTAAGTAACTGGCACCTTGACTTGCCTGATTGTTCAGCTGCAAAGGACTTTTAAGTCCTTATGTTGTCGTCAATCGCCGTAGCCACCGCTACGACTCTTTCCTCCGCCTTGTATCTGAAACAATCATTCTGCGTCAATGTACCAGAAACTTAATTTTCATTGTATTAGTCATGCGGTGATGTTGTTGCGCTGTTACAGTTTGCAAACACATCTACGGCCATTTATGGTTCCATCGGGCATGGTTTCAGGCGCTGCCAGTACAGGCAGGCTGCTGTTCAACACCACCGCTATTGTCATGATTGCCAGTGCGTTTCTCTTCATTTCTCATTTCTCTTTTTGGATGTGAAACTGTTTTTCTGCATCATACCAGTTTTTGGTGTGGAACTTAATGTGTTTGGGGGAATTTTGTGCCAGAAGAGTAACAGTTCAGTCTTCTGGCTGAGCAAACCAACATTGCACCGGCTAAAATATAGCTGGTGTGTCCATAAATAACTTTCTTATATTCTCAATCATTTCCATATTTCGTTTTTTCAGGGTTTCGATTATAGTCATTATGGAGCAGTACATCTCTTGACCGCTTCCTTTTCGGAATCCTCCTGCCATTTTCTGCCGGTTCTTCGCTTTTCTCAGATCCCTTTCTGATATATTATCATCAAACGGTACCGTAAAGTCATGCAGAAATAAAAGATGGTTGTGGCTGTACTTTTCCAGCCTGCCTAAAAGTGCCGCTTCATCCTGCTTCGCATATTTGCGGGATGTGGCTTTATTCTCTTCTCGTCCCTGCTTTATTTTGGTGGATAATCTTAATGAAAAAATTTTTTAAATTTTCCTTTTTGACGGTGAAAGGCTGAACTGTTACAGAGATTCCCCAAAGTTTGCAACAATGTATTGACAGCTGGCGAAAATTTTGTCCTGATTATGAAATTATCCGGTGGGATGAGTCAAATTATGATGTAGAGAAATGCTGCTACATGAAACAGGCATATCAAAATAAACGATATGGTTTCGTTCCAGACTATGCAAGGCTCGACATTTTGTATCGTTATGGAGGTATTTATATGGATACAGATGTTGAATTGGTTAGAAATCTTGACAATTTGCTATATCAGGAGGCATTCAGCAGCGTGGAAAAATGGCAGGTTATCAATTTTGGCGGGTGTAGTGGCGCTGCCGCGGAACATTCCGCGCTGAAACCTTTTCTGCGGGCATGGGAACAGCGAAAATTTATCAGGGATGATGGTACATTTGATATTTTGTCGAGTGGGTATGTGGATACACGGGTAGCTTTGGATAATGACTATGTTCTAAACGGAAAGAATCAGACAATTATGGGTATGAACATATATACATATGATTATTTTCATCCATATGACTATGTATCAGGAAAGACACAGATGACGAATGATACATATGCTATCCATCATTTTAATGGTGGATGGCTGGATGAGCATACGCGACTTGCAGACAGGCAGACAAGACTGCGCTTTGAGAGTCTGTGCCGCAAAGCTGGAATGAGTTGATGAATAGAGCGACGGAGTTTTAACAGTATTGCCTGTTATTTTTGCGGCGCTGTCTTACATAGACAATCATAAAAAGAAATAGCATCCCACCGCCCAAGGTATGATGCTATTTCTCATATGTACCGCTAAAAGTATTGCTCACTGCTAAGTTCGTCATTCATCAGTTTGTCAGTGTCATCATATAACTCGTTTTTCTGCTTTTGTGCCCATACAGGATTCCCACGCATTAGACATCTGAATCAGTATTATTAAAATACAACATATATGGTTCCGTTTTCTAATACCCAAGAATCCCCCACTTTTGCCGGAAGACCTGTCGTGGGATTAATTGGAATTTCTTCCTTTATGTTTTCATCAAACAAATCTTTTGGAGACTCATAATAATTAATATTACAGAAAATTGTTTCTTCAAATCCAAATGGAACAACCTGTCCATGACCGTTTGCCGGAATGGTGCCCATAAACAAGGTTTTATTGTTACATAGTTCAGACTTATGCAAGTCTATTTCTAAGTTGTTTACCAAATTGATAAAATAATGAACATCATCATGGCTGTTACATATGAACCGTATCGGGATATCAATACTTTGGTTATTCGTATTATCCCCATTATTTATCAGCCACTCTGCAATATAGTCCCGTACGGCAAGATAAATCGGATCGACGGAATAATCTTTTCTGTCTCCATTCGTGCCAAATTCCGTTCTGGTGACAACATTTGTATAACATAGATACTGCCCATCTGTTTGTTCCAAAATAACAGGCACAAGGGCATTGTTTTTGACTGTTACTTCTGTAGAGAATACCGGCAAATCTGTTGTCAGACAGTTAATCCGCGGTTCAGACGGTTGTATGGAAGCCGCCGTACTATCGGAATAAGTCTGACGTCCCTCGGCTTTTCCGTAATTAAGATAGTGTTGATACAGGGTATTCTTATCTGTCCCCAATATTGCTGCTACGTCAGGATTCGTTTGCGCATAGTATTCTGCGTCAAAGATTGTCCCGTCCGGCATGGTTTCAGGTGCTGCAAATGCTGTTAAACTGCTGCTTAGTACCATTGTTGCTGCCATAGCTACAAGTAATGTTTTTTTCATTTGGTTATTTCTCCTTTTCGTGAATGTATTGCTCTTACGCTGATTATACCATCTTTATTCTGGACCTGTAAACAATACTTTCTGATTTGTTTCTGACAGTACCTTATATCAATCTTAAACTCCAGTCCACTGTTGGACCCCTCTATAAACCTCTATATCACCCTTAAACCACGTCCAAATATTTCATAATAGTATTTTCCCAGACCACCCTCAGACCCCTTTTAAAAACCCTCTGGCATACATTATCTTACACTTTGTTGGAACTTTGTTGGAACGCACCCTTTTTTCCCGCTCTCTAAACGTCCATTTCCAGACACAAAAAAATACCGGAAACCCTTTAAAATTAAGGTTTCCGGCGCCCCTGCCAAGAATCGATGCGACAGGATTCGAACCTGCGACCTCTGCGTCCCGAACGCAGCGCTCTACCAAGCTGAGCCACGCATCGAAGCAGTCTGTTTCAAACAACTACGAATCTATTATACTTGATTTAAAGAAAAAATCAAGTACTTTTTTATAATTTTTGGAATATTTTTTTGAAATATCGTTTTGGGCTTCTGGTACTAAAAATATGGAAGCTTTTTCTTATTGTGATTTTGGAGAGGGAAATCATAAAATATACAGTATCGGGAAAAATAGAATTTACAGCAGCTTGCAGACAGCGATGAAAATAGATGGCAGGAGGTTCACATGAAGAAGAACTTCAAAAGGTTTACGGACAGATACCACTTTGAATGCAGCCGAACAGGAGATAGGAGAAGACGCAGGCGGCAGTTGAAAAGAGCCGGGGTGATCGCTGCGTTCACGGTTCTTTCAGCTGGAAGTCTGTGGTATGTTGTTCTGGTCAGAACAGATCATCCCCAGGTGATCCTGGGCGATGCGGCGCAGCATGTGCCGTCCGGGGAGGGAGATGCTGTTGTGACTGTGGTGGGAAGCACGAAAACTGGAATGGAGCCTGTGCGTTTTGCGATTGATTTTTTGGAGGATACCAGCCTCTGTGTGGAGAAGGTGTACCTTTCTGACGGGGATTCTGTCGCGGAGGGCGCGCGGTGTATTGAGTTTACGGACGAGAGCATTGAGCAGGCGCGCGCAGAGCTTGACAGGAGTGTTCAGAGCGCGGAGCTTGCGTATCAGAGCAGGGTGATTTCCGACAGGGAGAGCAGGATACAGGCAAAATATACATATGATATGGCGGTGCTTGAGGCCGAGTTTGCGCCGCAGATTTATGAGGATACAATCGCGCAGCTCGCCGTTGAGCTTGACAGGGCAGAGAAGGAGTTTGCGCGGGCGCAGGAGGCGTACAATGCGTACTATGCTGCGGTGGAGAACAATACATTCTATGCGGATTATCAGATTGCGGAGTTAAAGAAGGCCTACGACGATGCGTATGATCTGTTTGTGAGCCGCAGGGCGTACTGGGAGGTGACGCCGGAGGAGCTGGGCAGCCTGTCCGGCGGAGGAGACAGCCTGCCCGACGGGCAGGGTGACCGCCAGTGGATTGTGCGGACGACGGCACTGCTCCGGGACGAGATGACAGAGGCCAGGCAGGAGTACGAGCAGGCGCGCCAGGAGTATCAGCGGGAAATTGAGGGCGCCGAACTGAAGCTTCAAAAACTGCGCAACGCGTCCGAGCGCGCGCAGCAGAGCCTGATCGACGCGCAGATAGCACAGCAAAAGGGAAGCTTCCACGCAAGGACGGTGTACGAGATGGCCATCGCGCGGGGACAGACTGCGCAGAAGGAGTATGAGGCCTGCCTGGACAGACTTGCGGGCGAGCTCAAACAGCAGGAGGATGCAAAAAACGAGGCGGGAAAAAAAAAGGCGCTGTTCGAGCAGCTGGCCGGGGATGGCTGCCTGTATGCGGAGCGTGAAGGAAGCATCTCGATGATATGTGCGGCAGAGGGGCAGGAACTTGCGGGCGGCGACATGCTCTTTGCATACTGC
>CAMWOK010000261.1 GCA_947175845.1 uncultured Lachnospiraceae bacterium
CTTTTTGGCAGTATGTACGCTCGGTTTCCGCTTTATACACCGCGCTGGAAATATGGTCTGCGGACTAATCCGAAAGCTGCATACTGTCTGTGTTTGTTGTTGTAATTGAATCATAACACTATACTTGTCTAAAAACAAGACGGATATTTAGACAAATTAGACAAGTTGTTTTTGTGGATAATCACGAAGGACCAGTGCCTGCAGGATGCGTCTCCAATATCTGTGTTGACATTTCAGGTGCATCGTTTTAATATAATAGACAGAGACAATTTATGAACAAATATATTAGACAGGCTGAGGTGCTATATGGCAAATCCAGAAAAAGAGAGGCGCAATAAATTGAAGTATGTAAGGGTGTATGATCAGCTGTATGAGATGATTCAGAATGGTACGTTTCCGCCGGAGACGCGCCTTCCGTCCGAGACAGTGCTCGCACAACAGCTCAATGTGAGCCGCATGACCCTGCGCAAGGCGCTGACTTTGCTGCAGGAGGACGAGCTGACCCGAAATGTACAGGGAGTCGGACATTTTGTCTGCAGCCAGTCAGAAAATGGACAGGGGATGCTGCCAGCGAATGCATTTCAGCATCCTGTCTACTCGTACTGTACAGAGCATCCTGACTCGGTGGAGATGGCGTTTCGCATCGAGCCGCCGTCAAAGTCGATTGCGGATGTCTTAAAGCAGTACACGCCTGCGGTGGTGATTGTGGACCGCTGGTACAAGCAGCGGCAGCAGCCGCTTGCGTACTCGCTGAGCTTTCTGCCGATAGGACTGATCGAGCAGGAAAAGATTGACTTAAATGATTCGCAGCAGCTGCAGGGGTATCTGGAGAGCCGATGTTATGAGGGGACAAACCGGTGCAGGCGCATCTGCTCGCATTCCACCGCCGGAAATTTTACGGCGCTGACCTACACGCTGTCGGAGAAGGATTCCTTTCTGCTGGTTCAGGAGACTATATATGACGCGGAGGGGAACATACTGGTTTCAAGCAAGCACTATATTCCGTCGGAGTTGTTTCGGATTGAGATCCTTTATTGAATTCAGACGGTGAAATGGAAGGGGGATTATGGATGAAAAGGAAACGGATAGCCGCAATTTTATGCATGGCAGTCCTCATGACAGGATGTGCCGGTCATATGGATCAGAATGCCAGGGAGGAGCAGGAGATTGCCACGCTGGATTTCGATGATCTGACGCAGAATCAGAGTCCGGCACAGAATGAGAATCCGGTTCAGAGTCAGGAAAATCCGGAAAGTGCAGCAGCTTCCAGGCAGCAGGAAAGTGACATGACCAGCGACAGCCAGGAAAACACGCCTGCGCCGGAAAGTACGTCCCGGGAGGCGGCTGACAATCCGCAGGATACAGCCGAGACACAGGATTTGTATGCACAGTTTCTAAAGAATGAGGTCGGGGCAGTTGTCGACGAGCAGTATGCGCAGCAGGGGTACAATGTCTGTAATCTGGAAAGCGGGAAAGCCTATACGTTTGCGGAGCTGGGTCAGTATGTGAACGAGAGTTATTTTGATCCGGAGCACTCAGTAAAGTCCAGCTATGATCTCGCTCAGTACACTTATGTGCAGAGTGCGGACTCTGATGCGCGGAATCTGCTGATAAAATTTTCCGGTCTGGGCATTTACGCACCGGATGACGACAGCTTTGCTGTCTATGTGATAGCACAGAAGAATGGACAGCTGTATCTGACTGCCATGTATGAGTGCTGGGCGCGAAGCTACACAGAGGCATACAAAAACGGTCGGCTCTCATCGTACGGTTCTGGCGGGGCGGGCGTCCACTATGCAGACGAAGCAGTCATCTTATCCGATGGAAGGCAGGAGTATGTCTGCAGCACGGAGACTCTTACAGGATGGTGGACAAGCTACGTCAGCGAGGAGTTATATCGTGAGGTGTTCGGGGACGGCGAGGATTTTCTTTTCTCTGTGATAATTTACACGGTTGGAGACGAGAAGTTTTACACATATGACATGAGCGAGTGTACACAGGAGCAGATCCTTCTGTGTGAGACATACATCAACCGATGCAGCGACGAGATTGGCATCAGCTGGGTAAATGACACCGCGGTGGAGGCGGCTGTGAAGGAGCGGTGCGCACAGCTCAACGTATCCCGCGACGCCTTAAACCAGCAGGACAAGGCGGAGTGGACGGATATTTAGTACAGACTTTGCACCTTCTGATTCAGCTTTTTGTAGATCCATTCCACAAACCAAGGTTCATTGGGCACTTTTAGGGCTTCCTCAAAAGACCACCATCGCACGGCCTGATTTTCGGCATCGTTGACGGTGAGCGGTTCACGCTCGTCCGCCTCAGCCAGGTAGGTGACGTTCATGTGCAGATGGCTTGGGACATAGATGCCTTTTTTGATATGTCCATTGACTGTCAGCTGTTCCAGGCTGAAGATGTCCGGGTGTATCAGGACCGCATTTTTAACGCCCGTCTCCTCTGTAAGTTCGCGCAGCGCCACCGCGCGCAAGTCCGCATTTCCGTCGGCGTGGCCGCCGATCCAGGCCCAGGAGTCGTAGATGTTGTGGTACACCATCAATGTTTTTGTGTGTGCTTTGTTGATGGTCCAGACAGAGGCGGTAAAGTGGGCAGTCTGATCGGTGCGGTTCAGACAATCGGTGCTGCGCGTCATGTATTCTATCATGAGCGCTTTATCGCGCGCTTCCTGCTCGTTGAAAGGCACGTAATTTTGTATCTCCTGCAATAAATTCATCTCTTTATGGTTCTCCTTTTATATGTCGCAAAACTGACCGACCAGCTTCGTTGTGTTTTTTATTATAATGGTTTGTTCCTGGTTTGGCAATAGCCGTGTCAGATTTACGTCTGTTCTGCGCGCGCATTTTTCTTGTATTCTGTATGTCCGTGCGGTATGATAGAGTAAGAAACTACAATGCAAAAATAACGAAGGAGAAACCTATGAAAAAGAAAACAAAATTCAACGTCTCATTCAACTCGCCGGTCGTCATCTGGTTCACGCTCATCTGCCTTGCGGCGCTGGGGCTTGGGTGGGCGACGAAAGGGTGGACGACGAACGCATTTTTCAGCGTGTACCGCTCCTCGCTGGTGTCGCCGCTGACGTATGTGCGGTTTGTCGGGCATGTGTTTGGACATGCGGGATGGGAGCATTTTATCGGCAATATCATGATGCTTCTGATCGTGGGGCCTTTGCTGGAGGAAAAGTACGGGTCCTCCAACATTGTGTTTGTCATTCTCGCGACAGCGCTCGTGACCGGGATTGTCCACTTCCTGTTCTTTCCGCACGTGCAGCTGCTCGGCGCAAGCGGGGTGGTGTTCGCGTTCATCCTGCTGTCGCCGTTTACCAGCGTGAAGCAGGGAAGCATACCGCTCACGCTCATACTCGTCGCAGTGCTCTACATCGGAGGGCAGATCTACAGCGGAATTATCACCAGCGACAACATCTCGCAGCTGACGCACATCCTGGGCGGCTGCGTGGGAGCGGGACTCGGATATGTGATGCACAAAAACAAGATGAACCGGTATTGACACGGATATGCGGGGAACGGACAGGGGGGACTGGAATATGAACTTTGATATTGTCCGTCTGGTGGACAGACCGGACTTGAAGGAGACGGCAGCGCAGTGGTTTCATGAGAAATGGGGTATACCGCGCGAGGCATATCTTGAGAGCATGGAAGCGTGTCTGGCGCAGAAAGGCGCCGTGCCGCAGTGGTATCTGGCAATGGAGTGCGGGCAGATCATCGGCGGGATGGGCGTGATTGAAAATGATTTTCATGATCGCAAGGACCTCGCCCCGAATGTCTGCGCTGTCTACACAGAGGCAGAAAAGAGGGGGCGGGGCGTCGCGGGCGCGCTGCTGGATGCGGTCTGCAAGGACATGGATGCGAGCGGGGTCAGCACGCTGTATCTGCTGACAGACCATACATCCTTTTATGAGCGGTACGGCTGGGAATTTCTGTGTATGGTTCAGGGTGACGGGGAAGCGCAGATGTCGAGAATGTATGTTCATCGAATGGATTCCGCGCAGCGTTGACGCTGCTGTGCTGATGAAAGGAACGGTGAAACAGAAGTTTCGTGACAGTTCTTTACGAACATTTTCTTGAATGGGGCATCTGTTTTTTGTTTCTGTTGCAGCGTGAAATCTTGAACAGGGAGTAAAAATTTGAAAAAGGGGGATAAGGAAATGAAAAGGAAAAATATTAAAAATAGCGTGTTGGCTGCAGCAGCCGCTGCGGCATTGATCCTGACAGGCTGTCAGTCCAATGCAGGCAGCAGTGCGGAGACGGAGGCGCTGCGAGAGCAGATCGCGCGCCTTGAACAACAGATATCGGATCTGGAGCAGCGCCAGGCAGCGGAACATGCCGGAGCGGATTCGGCGCCCGGGGACAGCACACAGCAGTCCGGCGCAGACGCTGGTACCAGCCAGCCGACTGATGCTGATACAATTGTCGGAAATCAGTCATCACAAAATGACGCAGCTGTCGGAAATCAGTCATTACAAAATGACATGAGTGTCGGAAATCAGCCGCAGCAAAATGACACGAATGTCGGAAATGGACAGCTCTCCGATAGCGGAACAAGTGCCGGAAATACCCAGCCGTCGCAGAA
>CAMWOK010000262.1 GCA_947175845.1 uncultured Lachnospiraceae bacterium
AAGAGGATAATAAAATGGGAAATAAGACAGGTCTTATCACACCTTTTTTCATGCTTCTGGCAGGTGCGATTGCATCCATAATCATGTATGTAAGGGGTTTTGACCTCACGACAATGCTGTGGGGGCTGTTGATAGTGCTGGTGGTGTTTTATATTATCGGAGATATCGCGCGGTATCTCTATGCATCGATCAGACCCCGCATCATACCTTCGGGAGATCTCGAGGTGATGGTGCGGAAAGCGAGACAGAACGGCGATCTCACTGGAAGTGTTGTTGCGTTTGCAAATGATGATCAGAAGGATATGGAAGGAATGGATGCCGGTGGATTTATGTCGGATGACTCAGAAAACGATTCCACGCAAGGGTATTCCGATGAGGAGCTTCATGATTACGCTGCCGGGGACACCACTGCAGCGATGGAAGGATATGGAGATAATTCATTTGAATAAATATCAGGAATCCGCAGGAGTCGGCGCAACGTGCTGATTCCTGAAGATTCCTTAGCAAACGGGGGATTGGAATGAACGATGCAGCACGCAAAAGACTTTGGGAGGACTATGCCAGACTGAGGACTCCGGATTTGAGGGAAAAGCTTATTCTGGAGTACGCTCCGCTTGTGAAGGTGGTGGCAGGGCGGCTGAGTATGTATCTTGGCTATAATGTAGAGTACGAGGATTTGGTAAGTTATGGAGTTTTTGGTCTCATCGATGCCATCGATAAGTTTGATAGGGGCAAAGAGGTAAAATTTGAGACCTATGCCAGCCTGCGCATCCGCGGTGCCATTCTTGACCAGATTCGCAAGATGGACTGGATACCGCGCACGGTCAGGCAGCGGCAGAAGCAGATTGACACTGCGATGAAAGAATTAGAACAGCGCAATGGAAGACCTGCCACAGACGCAGAACTCGCTGCGTATATGGGAATCAGTGAAGATGAATTTCTGGAATGGCAGAACCAGGTGAAGGCGGACAACATTATTTCTCTCAATGAGTATGTAGAACAGGGAAATGATATCTCGTCGGAGAAGAGTATCAGCTCCGGATTTGAGACACCGGAAAGTGTGGTTGAGAAGAGCGAGCTGAAGGAGATACTTGAGGAGGCTCTCGAGCTGCTGACAGACAAGGAGAAAAAAGTAATCCTGCTGTATTACTATGAGGAGCTCACATTGAAGGAAATCAGCCGTGTGCTTGAGGTATCTGAGTCAAGGATCTCTCAGCTGCACACAAAAGCATTACAAAAAATGAAAACGAAATTAGGAAGTTATATCGGAATTTTTGACTGATACAATGAACAATTGCGGGAGGTATGACTTATATGAATGGATATTTTCAAATACAGACAAGTGAGAAAGGGGTAAGTCTGGTGTTGTTTCCTCCGATCGGGGAAGGAGAACAGATACACGTCGCAGAGCTGAGGGAGTATCTTAATAGAATAGGCGTACCCTATGATGTCATGGCAATCAACTCAGCCCTGTCCTCCATGGGCGATGAGGAGGTTGTCCTTTTTTTGAGTCCAAAGAAGCTGCAGCCGGTAAATGAGCAGTGCAGTATTGATGTCGAGGTCGACAAAATGACAGCCATTCTGCGGATGTATCCGCCAAGTGTGGGCGGGAAATTGGTAGATAGGGCGTATCTTGTCGACCTGCTCAGGCAGTACAAGATACGCGCGGGCATCGACGAGGATGCGATCATGCTGGCACTCGAGGAGCGGCCGTATTGTACGGATATCATCATTGCGCGGGGGAAGATGCCCACGCCGGGGCGTGACGGATCCATCATTTACCATTTTGAGACGGACAACACGGTGCGCCCGGAACTGAAAGAGGACGGAACGGTAGATTTCTTTAAGCTGAACACGCTGCACCAGTGCACGAAAGGGCAGGTTCTTGCTGAGATCATACCGGAGGAGAGAGGCGAGAACGGCTTTGATGTGTACGGGTCAGTCATGCTGGCCAGAGAGGTTAAGAAGGCTGTCTTTGACCATGGCAGAAACATGGAACTGTCGCCGGACCGCCTGAAGCTGATCAGCATGGTGGACGGTCATGTATCGCTTGTGGACAATGCGGTTTTTGTGGCGGATGTATATACCGTGGAAGATGTTGGAACTGCCACCGGAAATATTGAGTATCACGGAAATGTGCAGATTCATGGAAATGTATGTGAGAATTTCAGCGTCAAGACGGAGGGAAATGTCTTTGTGAACGGCGTTGTGGAGGGTGCAGTCATAGAGGCCGGCGGAGATATTATCATCGCAAGAGGAATGCATGGACAGAATAAGGGCAGACTAAAAGCAGGCGGAAATATCATCGCTAAGTTTATCTCGGCGGCGGAAGTGGAAGCTGCAGGTTTCGTGGAGGCAGAGCAGATCATAAACGCCAAAGTGTCTGCGGGAACAAACATTAACGCGGATGCGGGAAAAGGGTTGATTACCGGCGGCAAAGTTGTTGCAAAAGGGGTGATCAACGCCAGAAATATAGGCTCGGCGATGGGGGCGTCAACGATTGTGGAGATCGGGACGGACCTTGCGTCGAAGCGAAGGCTTGCAGAACTGCAAAAGAGCGTGGGGGAAAAGTCAAAGGCGATTCCGGAGATGAAGAAAGTTCTGGAAGAGACAACCAAAAAACTCAAGGCGGGCATCAGGCTGACGCCAGACCAGCTCAAAAAGGCCAAGGCGCTGCAGGTGACACTGGCAGAATCCCAGGCCAAGATTCAGGAGGAACTAAAAGAGATCGAAAAGCTTGATAAGCTGTTAAAGAACGAGGGTCCGTCACAGATTAATATCCGGGGTACGATGTACCAGGGCGTGGTGGTGAGCATTTCAGGAGCCACGATGACGGTCAAAAATGAGTACACATATTGTCGTCTGATCAAAAAAGATGGGGATGTAGCTTCTGCAATTTTGTAGGGGCTATTGCCTTTTTGGGCAAAATATATTAAAATATAGCGAAGCGGGTCTATAATATGTAAACAGATACAGTGCAGATGATACAGTGCTGCATTAAGGGGGGATAGATATGGCAATCAGTCCAATATTGCTGAACGGAAGTATTCAGCAGACTGACAATGTACTTCACAACCAGATCAAGCAGGTGGAAAAAGGTGTTGTCGATCAGGGTAACATACAGGTTCAGGAGGAGAAAAAGGAGCAGCGCCTGGCCAAACAGGTTGTTCATGCCGATGAAGCACTGTTTAAGGAGGAGCGTTTTGATGCCAAAGAAAAAGGGCACAACAGTTATTCGGGCGATGGCGGAAAACGCAGGAAGAAAGGAAAAGGGGACGGCAAGGTTGTCGCGAAATCCGCGGGTGGATTTGATATGAAGATATAGGAAGGTACAGTTTATTGATAGAGAATGCATCGGCGGAGCAAGGGGGACTGCACTGTCGGCATAAGGATTACATAACGAAAAAATAGAGAGGTCAGGTAGTAGATGAATTGGTTAGAGGTGGCGCTGGTAGTGTTTGGAGTTGGTGCATTCGCGGGGAGTTTTCTGGTCAGGGCGAAAGTGAAGGATGAGGGGAACGGGCAGCAGGAGGTAGATGTAGATCTGATTCGCAGCGTGATAGACAAGGAAATGAAGGATGCAAAAGTGCGTGTCACAGAGGTTGTGGACGAGACGCTGGAGTATGCTGTGGAAAAAACAGAGCGGGCGTCTGAACGCATTTCCAACGAGAAGATTATGGCGATCAATGAGTATTCAGAGACAGTGCTTGCAGATATCAATAAATCACATCAGGAGGTAGTGTTTCTCTATGATATGCTCAACGATAAGCACAATAATCTCAAGGAGACAGTCAAGCATGTGGACAAGACGGCCAAGGAGGCCGAGGAGGCTGCAAATGCGGCTGCCATAGCGCTGTCGGCCAAGGCGAAGGAGGAGGCTGAGGCAAAAGAGCGCGAAAAGCAGGAGGAGGCTGAGAAAAATAAACTTCTCGAGCAGATGTCTCTGAGTAAGGAAGCACAGGAAAAGGAGTATGCGCGCCGCCAGATGGCGAGACTGATTCTGCCGATGCAGCAGGATCTGTCCATCCACCGACAGGTGGATGCCAGTGCTCTGGATATGACCTCATGGGCACTCAACACGGGAAACAGGGTGCAGGAGGAGAATCCTGTGGAGTTAAGGCCCCTTGTCGTCAAGAGTGTCGAGATCGTGTCCGCGGATATCGTCACCTCAAACGATATGCAGCCGGTTCCTGAGAGCAGCACCAGCGTAAACCCTGTGAGTGCGGTTGAGCTGCAGACGCTGGGTTCGCGCCCGGAGGATATGAAAGTGCTCGACGTGAAACCGGCAGATATCAGGCCGGTTGAAGTCTATTCCTTTGCAGAGCAGGCGCCGCGCATCGAGCGGCCTGTCAGGAAGGCTGCTGCGGCTGCCGGAACAGAAAATGTCACAAACCCGATAAATCAGCAGGAGCGGTATACTGCACAGCCATCTGCTGTCGACTTAAACGAAAACAATAATGACCGGATACTGCGCCTTCACAAGGAAGGCTATTCCAACGTGGATATCGCAAAGGAACTTGGACTGGGCGTGGGAGAGGTAAAGCTGGTCATCAATCTGTTCAAGGGGGCTGTATAAATGAAGTTAAAATATATGCT
>CAMWOK010000263.1 GCA_947175845.1 uncultured Lachnospiraceae bacterium
GTGATACAGTAACCAGTTTCTTGTCTCACAGGACTATAAAATCTGATTGAATAACTCCGTGCCATCACTTGTCCTGAACTGTGTGGGCACGGCATGGATAGAATCCCGCGTACACAAAAGGGCAGCAGATTTCTCCTCTGCCACCCGATATTTTGTCCTATGCATTTCTTAACACAGATATGTGTTCCAGATTCTAACAGCTTATCATGAAATGTTTTCCATGTCAACGTTGCGATGCTGTTTTGTGGAATATGCCAAATAAAGCGCTGTATCTTTATAAAAAACAGGTGTTTTTTACATGTATCAGGTATCTGAAACTGCTGTTTTTGCGTCTGTGTACGGCAGCCAGATGCCGTCGGAGCCATAGGGACGTATCATCTGGACCGACACAGAGCTGTTATCCTCATAGAACGTAAATGTCACAGTGCAGACATCCGCGTCCGTCGCGGACCTTCTGACACGAGTTCCGACTTTGTTTGGATTGTTCAGGATGTTGAGGAGAAAGGCTGCTGCCGTGTCCGGCTCAAACAGGTTCTGATACCAGGTGTTGTCCGGGTCTTCCCGTGCATTTTGGTTCAGGGCCTCGCCCGCCCCGTTAAAGGAATAGTAGTCCATCATTGTCCCGGTGATGCCGTCCGGATACGCCCGATAAAATTCCTCCGCAATGCAGATGGCGTCCATAAACTGGAGCGTCTCCGACGTGATGACGCACCCGCCCTCCTCTATTTCGTAGGTAAGTTCCTCCCGCCACACGGTGACATGCGGGTCAGATACCCATGCATAGTACAGTATTTCTGCGGAGTGTTTTGTCGCACTGACGATATGGTAATTGTTTGCCAGTTCACCTTCACCGCCGCCCCACGGCCACGGGCTTGACCAGCCAAACAGCGCGGTGTCCGCCTCTTCGCCAGCGCTCTGGCTCAACAGCTCTTGCCCTGTCAGATGCCTCTTTACGTCTTCGCCTGCAAGCTGCACAATCGTCTCTGCATCGCGGTCACAGAATGCGCGCGCCCACTGTTCAACTATCTTTGCTGCGTCTGAAAGTTTTTCCCCGCCACGCATCTGAATCGGTTTAGAAGCCAGCACCTGCTCCGACTGCGCATCTGCTCCCTGCAGGCTGTCCGGTGCGTTCTTTTTCTGCGTCATAAAGCACAGCGGCACAACAATGCACGTCAGCACGGCCGCCGCCAGCAGCCAGAATGCGGGCTTTTTGTAGTGCAGCACATTTTTCACGCGCGCTTTGACACCCGGCTCGCCAAATGCAACGGGACACGCCGCGATCATGCGGCGGTTTGCCGCACTGTTGAGAAGCGCCTGTGAGTATGCCTTTTTGTGCCCCGCTCCAAGCTCTCTGACAACGCGTTCGTCACAGATCAGCTCAATGTCCCGGCATAACATGAGATATGCCGCCCACACGCAGGGGTTGAACCAGTGAAGCGACAAGATCTGAAAGCCTGCCGGTTTTATGAGGTAATCCCTCCTTTGCCTGTGCGCCAGCTCATGGCGTATCACATAGGGAAGCTCCTCTCTGGAAATGCTGTCCGGAATGTAGATGCGCGGATGCGCGATCCCAAACAAAAACGGGCTTGTGATCGCGCTGCTCTGGTATACTTTCTGGCATTTTTGTGCTGTTGTCTCCGAAACTTTTATTGGCGCTTTTCCTGGTATTTTTATTAAAGTTTGTATTGGTATTTCCATCGAAACTTCTGTTGGAACCGCCATTCTGACGCGGCTTCTGATCCGACTCGAGCTAAACAGCATATATCCCAGCATCAGCACCACTCCGACAAGCCACACGCCGGTGCAAACTGCCACCGTCTGACCTTTGTCTGTGCCGGATACCGCAGGATATGTAAATGGATGCTCAGCTGGCAATCCGGCCGGATTTGACGCGTCCGGCACTGGCGTCTGGACAGCTGCATCTGCCTGTGCTGTCTCGTAAATATATCGATCCACCGCCTGCGTACTCGGAATCAGGCTGAAAATGGACTCGACTGAAAACGGGATGACCAGCCGGATACCGACCAGAAGCCACAGGAAGCTGCGCATACGCTTCGGTGCTCGTCGCAGCACAAGCCGCACGGTCAGAACCGCCAGAATCAGATAGCTCGCTGAAACACTCATCCGAACAAGATTGATAAACAGTTTCTCCATAATGACGCCTCCCCTACTCTTTGTAGTTGTCGATTATCCGCTGAATTTCGTCAATCTCCTGCTTTGAGAGATTCTTTTTTCGCGCAAATGCCGCGATAAAGCTTGGCAGCGACCCCGAGAACGTCCGCTCGACAACCTCCGCGCTCTCCGCCGACTGTGCGTCCTCCCTGGATATCAGCGAGGTCACGACTGTATCCTCAGACTTTATCACTCCGCGCTCGGAAAGCCTGCGGATGACGGTGTAGGTAGTGGATTTCTTCCACTCGAGCCGCTCGCTGCACAGCCGGACCAGCTCGCTGCTCGTCACTGGCTCGTTCTCCCACAATATCTCGCAGAACCGGTACTCACTCTCAAATATTTTTGGTATCTCCATCGTTGATTCCTCCACTTTTCCTGTCCTCGTTTCCCGCAATATCAGGTGCTACAGAGACTGTCTCCCGCTCCGATCCACACCGTATGCGCAAAAGGTCTAATGCATTAAACTCAACGTTAGTTTAACACATTAGACCAGCATTGTCAATCTCTGTTATTTGGTTCATTTATTTTTTGCAAAGCAGCAGATCAAAGCTGTAAATAGCATCCCCTCTAACGCAATGCACACAGTCACTTTGCATAAAAGTCCACAAAACGCTTCCGCTGTGGACATGCTGTGCAGGATGCACTGATACCCGGCTGACAGCGCTATCCCGGTGAGCGGCAGCCCGCAGACACTTTTATGAATCCTGCGCCCGCAAAAAAGCAGTGCATATGCCAGTACAAATATGCCAAGCTGCAGGGCGGCTGTCAGCGTGAGCAGACTGCCCAAATAAGGACCTGTCCTGTTCAGCGGTATACCAAACAGTCCACTCTGCGTCCGGACAATCGTCACACCCAAGAAGGCCAGCACAAAGTAAAACAGCACCAGCAGCGCGCTCGCCGCAATCAGAATCCATGAGAAAACCGACGTCTTCGATGCGCCTGCCGTTGAAATGCGCTCTGGCAGCAGGCTGTAAGCTGCGTAGAAGAACAGCGGAAAAATCAGGTAAAACAGATTCGATTTTATCATGCCATAATATTCTATCATCAGACAATATCCGATCATGACGGTCAGCGCAAACAGGATCAGGCTGATCCGCTCCCGGCTGGCATAATGTCTCTTAACTTTCTTCAGACAGGAAACCCTGCACTCCTCGCCCTGTTCGTCTGTCAGTTCGACATTCTTTAGCAGTTCCATGTGCGCCCGGCACTGTTCGCAGCTTATCAGATGGGCGTCGACAAGATATCTGCTCTCCTTCGAGCAGATATCATCAAGATACGACGGCATCAAATCCCTGATTACATTGCAGTTCCAATCCGTTATTTTCTCTTTCATTCGCGCTCCCACTCCTTTCTTTTTAAAAGCAGCTGTTCCTTGCCGCGGTAGAAAGTCACCCGCGCCCAGTTTTCACTCTTTCCCAGAATCTCGCCGATTTCTTTGAAAGAAAGCTGTCCCATCACCCGCAGGTAGATGACTTCCCGCATCTGCGGCGCAAACTTCTGCATCTCTTTGAGGACATCCATCAGTTCCAGCCTGGCAACTGCGGTCTGTTCCGTGTTGTCTGCAGCTTTTTCCTCCGGCAGCAGGCTCTGCTCTGTCGGCACTTCACGCCCTGTCTTTCTGAGGTGCTGGTAAAAGAGATGCCTTGCGATCTGGCACAGCCAGACGGATATTTTACAGCTGCCGTCAAACCGATCCAGCGACAGAAACGCCTGCAGAAAAGTCTCCTGTGTCAGCTCCTCCGCCAGCTGTGCGTCGCGGCACATGGAACGCAGGAAATGATATACGATTTTGGAATATTCCTTGTACAGTTCCTCCATGCGGCGGCCTCCTCTCTGCGCAATATAAAAACCGGACAGTTTTCTACATCAGGATTACGTTCTGTTAATATATCCGTTTCGGGAAGGGTTCGTTACAAAAAAGAAGAATTTAATTTTTTTCCGTATAACAAAGAACCTCCGTCGTGTACTTCCGCGCCATGTCGTGCTTAAGCTTGCGCTGCTCCACGGTCTCGAAGATAATCGAGAAATCATAATCCTCCGGATACAGCTGCTGTGCCGCCACGTGAAGCTTAACGCGTTTGTGGTTAATCCAGATCTTTTTGTCCGGCAGCTGCACGCGCAGAACGCCTTTTTCATTAACAGGCTCACAGACAATCCCGATCTTTTTATCCGGGTACAGCATCACGCTGTCCCCGCGATGATACTTCTCTACAAGATCCGCTCCCGGCTTTGTCTTTTTTATCCTAGAGAGCCTGGGAGCGCTCTGTTTCTGTATGGCGCTGTCCTCCTTCTGAAAATGGTACGCATCCACTGCCGCATCCCCATAAGCCGCCCTGACAGCCGTTTTCAGCATGTAATTTGGCAGTCCTAACCGAGCCGCAATGTAACATGCACAGCTCGCCCCGG
>CAMWOK010000264.1 GCA_947175845.1 uncultured Lachnospiraceae bacterium
GGCAAAAGAGGCACTTCTGAGAATGCAGAAGGCTTACCAGGACGGCGTGATCGATCCTGACAGCTTCACGGCAGGCACAAAGGATGCGCGCGAGAAGTGGTTTGGCGCAGAGCAGTCCGGTTCTGCGGGCGTATTTACATACTGGGCAGGAACATGGTATCAGAATCTTGCAAACAACCTTGAGAAGAACGGCGTTGACAACGAGGTGTATGAGCTGGCTCCTATCAAGGAAATCACAGATACATTTGGCGGATACCTCAACAGGGAGGCTCCTGTGTGGGTTATTCTTGATGACGGCGACGGGGACGACTCCCGCGAGCAGGCAATCTTCACAGCAATTCTCGACACCATGCTTGACGGCGACAAGGTTCAGACTTTGTGGACATACGGGCCGGAAGGTGTCGCATGGACGACAGAGGCAGAGGATTTTGTGCTCTACCCAGATGATCCGGACAAGAAGAAAGAGTATTCCTACAAGGAGGGCGAGTTCCATATGCGTCCGAGCATTGAGGATCCCAACATGCTTCAGGTGAAGAACCATCTGGATCCCGCGCTGGTGATCGCGCCGCTTGAGAACGGCTATGTGAGCAGCACTGACCTGCAGGATATCAGCAACAAGTTCTTTACAGACAACTGTGTGGACGCACCGTCCGCTCCGGCTTCTGACACATACAGCGAGCGTTCTGCGGAGATCATCGACGCGCGTGACGTTGTGATCGCCGAGGTTGTCGTGAACAATGGTGACGTGGAAGCAGCAATGCAGAAGTACACCTCAACTGTGGGAAGTCTGGTTGACCAGATTCTTGAGGAGCTCAACAGCGCGCAGTAATGCGGCTATATGATTCCCAGTCCTGCCTGTGGGGGCAGCCCCGGCGGGGCTGGGATTTTTGAACCCCAAAACAAGTATTTTATAAGAAAGGAAAAGACGGTATGAGCAATAAAAATAAAACCGTGACATCCGGCAATGTTCAAATCCGCAAGAAGCCCCTGGGACTCCGCGTCTGGAATAACCGGGGTCACTATATTATGTTTTTGCCTGTATTTATTTTTGTGCTGATTCTGAACTACTGGCCCATGCTCGGTATCCGGTATGCGTTCATGGAGTACAAGGCGGGCGGAACCCCGACATGGGCGGGACTGGTGCATTTTGAGAGAATGTTCAGCACGTCCGCGTTCTGGTCTGCATTTGGCAATACACTGGTTCTGAGTCTCGTGAAGCTGTTTCTGACAACCTTTGCGTCAGTCATTGTATCCGTCTTCTTAAATGAAATGGGAAATCTCTTCGTGAAGAAGACCCTGCAGACGATCATCTATCTGCCCCATTTCATGTCGTGGGCAGTTGTGGCATCCATCTTTACGCTGATCCTGTCGCCCTCGAGCACGGGTATGATCAACGGTATCCTGCGGGATTTGGGAATCCTCGGGCCAAACGACAGCAGTATCTATTTCCTGGCGGACTCCAAGATGTGGCGCCCGATCTTTTACCTGATCAACATATGGAAGGACACTGGATGGGGGACCATCATCTTCCTGGCAACGCTCTCAGGCATCAGCCCGGAACTGTATGAGGCTGCCGACATCGACGGTGCGACCCGTCTTCAGAAGATTCGCTTCGTGACAATGCCGGCGCTTGCAAACACGATCATCACCGTGCTGATTCTGAACCTGGCAAAGGTTATGAATCTGTTTGAGTCTGTATTCGTGCTCTACAACAGTGCTGTGTATGATGTGTCGGATGTTATCGGTACCTATATTTACCGCCAGACCTTTATGGTTGCCAGACCGGACTATGGTTACTCGACGGCAGTTGGCCTGTTCCGTTCGCTCGTCGGCTGTATTTTGGTATTAATCTGTAACAAGGCCAGCAACAAAGTGCGCGGCCGCGGTATTGTATAGGAGGTGCAGGTATGGCTGAGGCAAAAGTGGCTTACAGAAAGCCAAAGAAAAAGATCACTGTCTTTTCTGTTGTGAATTACATTATATTTATTATTCTGGCACTGATTATCATAATACCAATGTGGAAGGTGCTGGTCGACTCCTTCAACGCGGTAGGTGTGTACCAGTTCCGGCTGTGGCCGACGGATTTCACTCTGGACGGTTACAAGGTTATCCTGGGAGAGCGCGGGCTGTTCCGGCCGCTCGTCAACTCCTTTGTCACGACGCTCTGCGGCGCGCTGCTGGGTCTGGTGCTCAGCACGCTCGGCGGTTATGTGCTGATTCAGTTTGACATGCCGGGCCGCAACCTGTTTGCATATTTCCTGCTGTTCACCATGATTTTCTCCGGCGGCATGATTCCGGAGTATCTGGTTATGAGACGCCTGGGGCTGCTCAACAACATGTGGATTCTGGTGATTAAGCATGGTATCAACGTTTCAAATATCGTGCTGATGCGAAATTTCTTCGAGGGAATCCCGGGAAGTCTGTACGAGGCAGCGCGGATTGACGGGTGTACGCCGATGGGGATTTTTGTCAAGATTGTGCTTCCGCTATCTAAGGCAGCGCTGGCTTCCATCGGCCTGATGTTTGCAGTGGCAGTGTGGAACGATTACTCCACCGTACAGATTTACATCAACTCACCGGATCAGGTAAACTTCCAGTACAAGCTCCGTGTCATGATCATGGACGGTGACACGCCGCCTACGGCGTTTCCGATCTCACAGACCACTCTGTACAACGCAGGTATTATCGCGGCGATTCTGCCATTTATGATTTTGTACCCGTTTTTGCAGAAGTATTTTGTGAAGGGTGTCAATATTGGAGCGGTTAAGGAATAGCAGGGAAGAACGCAGGCGGGTGAGTCCGCATTGCGTTCTTCGTTTTATAGAAGGAGGATCTCTACCATGAACAGTACGACAATTTTCTGGGCGGCGGACTCGACGGTACAGAAAAACGATATCAGGACGTATCCTCAGACCGGGATTGGGCAGGTGTTTTCCCTGTACACCAGGGAGGGCGTGACGGTGTCAAACCACGCCAAAAACGGCAGGAGCACTAAGAGCTTCATGGACGAGGGGCGTCTTGCCGCGATTGACGCGCAGATTGGCGCAGGGGATTTCCTGTTCATACAGTTTGGGCACAATGACGAGAAGCGCGAGGACCCGGCGCGCTACACGGAACCGTTCTCCACTTACATGGAGAATCTGTACTGTTACATTGATGTCGCACGGTCGCATCAGGCATTTCCGGTGCTCATAACGCCGTTGGAGCGCAGATGCTTTGTGGATGCGAACCATCTGGGGATGGGTGAGCATTCCGACTATGTGGCAGCGATGAAACAGACGGCAGAGCGGCATCAGGTGCCGCTGGTGGACTTGTACAGTATGAGCAGGAGCGCGCTGAAAGAGGCGGGAGAGGCAGAAAGCCGCAGGTGGTACATGTATTTTGATGCGGGCTGCTATCCCAACTATGCAGAGGGAAAGCAGGACAATACCCATCTGCGGTACGAGGGCGCCGTAAGGTATGCGGGACTGATTGCCCGCGGATTGTATGCGCTTGACGGCGTCTACAAAGACTTGCTGCTTGACGGGATCGACCTGTAAAAAAACGAGTGCGGAGGCACTCGTTTTTTTATGTAAGTTATTTATTCTAATTCGGGAAGCTGGAATTTGCTGATGAGGGAATCTAAGGTCATCGCCTGTGCGGAGAGCTCCTCGCTCGTCGCGGAAGCCTGCTGCGCGGTCGCGGAGTTGGACTGAACGACCTCGGAAATCTGGTTGACGCCCTGCTCGGTCTGCTTCATGGCCTCCGCCTGGTCGTTTGCCGTCTCACTGATGGTCTTGGACGCGCTGGCTATGAGTTCGATGCCCTCCACGACACGATCGATGGATGCGCTGACGACGTCGGCAGTGCGGCTTCCGTCTGCGATTGCATTCAGGGAAGTCTCGATCAGGGTTCTGGTCTCCGCCGCGGAGTGTGCGCTCTGCTCTGCGAGCTGGCGGATCTGATCCGCTACGACTGCGAAGCCTCTTCCGGCCTCACCGGCTCTTGCCGCCTCGATGGAGGCGTTCAGGGAGAGCAGGTTTGTCTGCGATGCGATGTCCTCGATCTCGGAGATGATGTTTCCAACCTGCTGTGACGCGTCGTTGATGCGGGCCATTGCCTCCATCATCGCTGTCATTTCCTTGTGGCTGCGCTCCGCCTCGTCTGCGTAAGTGCGCGCCTGCTTGTAGGATTCACCCGCCTGGTTTGCGGTAGCGCGGATATCGTCGGAGATTGTCGTGATGGTCGCCTGCATCTCCTCGACAGCGCCTGCCTGGTCTGTGGCGCCCTCTGCGAGGTTCTGGGAAGCGTCGGCAAGGTTGCTTGCGCCTGCAGCGACCTGGTTGGAGGCTTCGCTGACTGCGGTCAGGGTCTGGGCCATCTGCTTTTTGAGCAGGATCATGGCGGTCAGAATCGCCTCAAACTCACCGACGTACTTGCTGCGGTCCTTGCTGATAATCGCAAAGTTTGCGTTTGCCATCGCATCGAGAATTTCTGACACATCGTGGATAATAAACTGGAGAGATGCGGCCATGCTGGTGGTCACTTGAACCATGTCGGCAACCGCATCCTTTGTATCAACGGTCGGGAACGGCG
>CAMWOK010000265.1 GCA_947175845.1 uncultured Lachnospiraceae bacterium
GAAAATACCTGTTCCGAAGATTCCTGATTATTTCTGACATCACTGTCCTTTTTCTGCACATCCACTGTATCGCTATCGGTGCCTGGCACTGCATTTGCACGGATATCCGACTGCCTGCCGCCACACGCGCCTGTCTCAGTTTCGTCTGCACCTTGCTGCGCAGTCCCGGATTCTGTGTGCTCCTCTGTCTTTACATCAAACAGCGCATTCACAAATTCATCCGCATTAAACTTCTGCAAGTCCTCGATCGTCTCCCCGACTCCGATGTATTTTACGGGCACATTCAGCTCGGACTGTATCGCGACTGCGATTCCGCCTTTTGCCGTGCCGTCCATCTTGGTGAGAATGACTCCGGTAAGGTCCGCCACCTCCCCGAACTCCCGCGCCTGTGAAAGTGCATTCTGCCCTGTCGTCCCGTCTAGCACGATCAGATTCTCCCTGTGCGCGTCCGGAAATTCCCGGTCGATGATGCGGTTCATCTTCCTGAGCTCTTCCATGAGATTCTTTTTATTGTGCAGGCGCCCTGCCGTGTCACAGATCAGCACATCCACCTTTCTCGCCTTCGCCGCATTCACCGCGTCAAAAATCACAGATGCAGGGTCCGCGCCGTCCGCGCCGCCAATCATGTCAACCCCTGCGCGGTGCGCCCACTGAGCAAGCTGTTCCCCCGCAGCGGCACGAAACGTGTCAGCCGCCGCAATCAGCACTTTTCTGCCCTGTCCTTTCAGGATGCTTGCCAATTTGCCGACAGACGTAGTCTTTCCAACCCCGTTAACCCCTATGATGAACACAATGGACTGCTTTTTTTCAAAATCGTAGGCCGTCTCCCCGACACACATCTGTTCTTTGATGCTCTCCACCAAAAGTTCCTTGCACTCAGACGGATGGCGCAGATGTCTCTTTTTTACCTCGTCCTTCATGCGCTCAATGATATCGTTCGTGGCGTTGACACCGATATCTCCCATAATCAGTATCTCCTCAAGCTCCTCATAGAAGTCGTCGTCAATCTCCGACGCCCCGTAAAAGACCGCGTCAATGCCTGCCACAATGTTGTCTCTTGTCTTGCTCAGCCCTTCCTTCAGACGGCTGAAAAACCCTTTTTTCTCCCCTGCCATATATCTATGCCTCCTTCTTTTCCTTCTCCGCCTGGCTCCAGCTGTCAACCTCGCTGTCGACCAGATTGACGCTCACGAGGGTTGAGACGCCCTTCTCCTGCATGGTGATGCCATAGAGCCTGTCCGCCTGCTCCATTGTGCCGCGCCTGTGCGTGATGACGATAAACTGTGTGCCCCTGGTGAGCTTGTTGAGGTACTTCGCAAACCGGTTGACGTTCCCCTCGTCGAGCGCCGCCTCAATCTCGTCCAACAGGCAAAACGGGGACGGCTTGAGGTTCTGTATCGCGAACAGCAGCGCTATCGCCGTGAACGACTTCTCGCCGCCGGAGAGCTGCATCATGTTCTGCAGTTTCTTGCCGGGCGGCTGTGCTATGATGCGGATTCCCGCCTCGAGAATGTCCTCGTCCTCGATCAGTTCAAGCGTTCCCTTTCCGCCGCCGAACAGCTCCTTGAACACCTTGTCAAACTCCCGCTTAATCTCCTCAAATTTCTCCGAGAACTGCCTGCGCATCGCCGTGTCAAGCTCCTCGATAATGCCCTCGAGCGTCTTTTCTGCCTCTATCAGATCATCGTGCTGGTTTTTCATAAAGGTATAGCGCTCCATGAGTGCCCTGTAGTCCTCAATCGCATTGACGTTGACGTCCCCGAGCTTTCTGATGTCGTCCTTGATGCCCGCAATCTGCCGCTTCATCTCCGCGATATCCCGCAGTGCCTCGTTCCGCATGGAAGCCGCATTGTTGAGCGTAATCTCGTACTCGTTCCACATGTAATTGATCTGGTTTTCCACAGTTTCTTCCAGCTTTTCTCTCTGGGAACTCAGCCGGTACACCTCTTTGTCCAGCGCATTTTTCTTCTCGGACAGCGCTTCTCTTGTGCTGAAAAAGTTTTTCTGCCGCTGTGACAGCTCGTCCTTTGTGCCCTGCTTTTCCTTCAGCGCAGTCTCCGCGTCAGACTGCGTGGTGTGGGACGCGGCGATGGTCTGTTCAATGTCCGCAATGCTCTGCTGCCTGTTCTGGATATCCGCCAGACAGCTGTTGAGGCTGGCCTGCACCTCCGCAAGTTCCTCCCCGCTGCGCACCAGCTCTCCCTCGATACGGTTCAGGTTCGTCTGCTCGAACTCCTGCTTCTGCAGCATCTTTTCGTACTCGACATCCCACTCCCCGACCTTTCCGGTCCTGCTCGATTCCTCTGTCCGATACGTTTCCAGTTCCCCCTGGTATGCGGTGATATTCTGCTCCAAGGTCTTCTCCGTCTCCTCCGACGTCCGCAAATCGCACAGTGTTTTCTCCCTGTCGCTGTGAATCTCAGCCACTTTCTGGTCGATGTCCTCAGACTCCTCCCGCAGCGATCCAAAGCCCTGCTCCGCCTCGTTTTTGCGCTCCTCGGCGGACACGACATTCATGCGCGCGGTGTTCTGCCTGAGAAAAAGCTCCTGCAGCGCGGCCTTCTCCTCCTCGATCGCCTTTCGGACATGGTTTCGCTCAGCCTTAATATTCTCAATGTCCGCGTTAGCACTGTCGAACTTCTCCCTGGCAGCCTTAAGCTTCTGTTCGAGCTCTTCGAGCTCCCTTCTGCGGCCCAGCAGATTCGAGTTGTTCTTGAAAGCGCCGCCGCTGATGGCGCCGCCCGGGACGAGCAGCTCGCCCTCGAGTGTGACCATCCTGACTGTATAATTGTACTTTCTGGCAATCCGCACAGCGTTGTCCACGTTGTCGATCACCACAATCCGCCCAAGCATGGACTTTGCCACGTTCCTGTACTTTGCGTCCGTGCGCACAAGGGAATCCGCCAGCCCGATTGCGCCCTCCTCGCCCAGCACATCCCGCATCTTAAACTCCTGCGGCCGTTTGATGCTCGTGAGCGGCAGAAACGTAGCGCGCCCAAACCGATTCTTTTTCAGAAACGCAATCATTTTTTTTGCAGTTTCCTCGTCCTCGGTGACAATGTTCTGAATGCTGCCGCCGAGCGCAGTCTCGATCGCCGTCTCATACTCCTTGTCAACCTTGATAATGTCCGCCACAACGCCGAGGATTCCCCGGTTGTGCTCCCGCTGCTCCATGACCTTCTGAATGCTGTTTCCAAAACCCTCGTACCGCTCGGTCAGGTTTGAGATGGTATCGAGCTGGGACCTATAGTGCTGGTATGCCGCCTGGTTCTCGCGAATCTCCTCGTCCTTTTTCGTCAGACGCTCGCGGAAGGTCTTATTGTGTTCCTCCAGCTCCGCCAGGTGAGTCTCCGCCGTGGCAATCTGCTCGTTGATGCGCTGAAACTCCTCCTGCAGCGCGCGGATCTCGGCGTCGCGCTCCGCCTCGTCACTTCTGGCACGCAGAAGCCTGGAATTCAATTCGGCTTTTCTGATGCGCAGCTGCTCCTGCATGGTGTCAAAGCTGCTCATCCTGGATTTGATGGTCGCCCGCTCGTTCAGCAGGGCGATGATCCGGTTCTTGTCCGCCTCGATCTTATCATTTAACTCCCCGATGTGCAGCTGAACCTCGCTCAGCTGCCCTCTGGCCTCGTTCCGCTCCCGCTCGAGCGCTGCGACCTTCCCGTCCAGCACAGCCTTGTTTTCCAGAATTTTGGCGCGCTCGCGCTCTCTTTCAGCAATCTGTTCCTGTATCGCAGTGATGCGCTCCCGAAAGTGCTGTTCATTTCCACGGGCGCCTTTAATCTGCTCTCTCAATACATTTATCTCACCCTCGAGCTTACCGCGCGTGACACTCGCATCGGTCAACGTCGTCCTGGTAAACTCAATCTCCTGCTCTAGCGCCTCTATCCTGCCCTGAATCTCGTCGTACTCGACTCGTATCCGGTCATACTGCTGTGCTGTGTTTTTGAAATCCTCCTCGGCAATCTTATGTTTGCCCTCGATTTCCGCCAGCTGTTCTGTCAGCTTTTTGTTTTCGAGCAGAAAGACATTGACGTCGTACTCTTTGAGTTCTTCTTTTTTGCGCAGATAAATCTTTGCTTTCTCAGACTGCTTCTCCAGCGGTTCGACCTGCTTTTCCAGCTCGCTCAGGATGTCCGTCACGCGCACCAGATTATTTTTCTCATCCTCGAGCTTTTTCTGCGCGGTGGCCTTGCGCTTTTTGAATTTGACAATGCCTGCCGCCTCGTCAAATAGCTCGCGCTTCTCCTCGGGCTTGCCGCTGAGAATCTTTTCGATCTGCCCCTGCCCGATAATGGAATAGCCCTCTTTGCCGATTCCGGTATCATAAAAAAGTTCATTTACATCCTTCAAACGACAGGGAGTGCCATTGATAGAATACTCGCTTTCGCCTGAACGATATAAACGCCTTGCCACCGTCACTTCCTGGTAGTCAATGGCAAGCTTGTGATCCGCATTGTCAAAAGTGATGCCCACATACGCATAGCCCAGCGGCTTTCGAAGCTCCGTTCCCGAAAAGATGACATCCTGCATGGCCTCCCCCCGCCGCTGCTTGATGCGCTGCTCCCCGCG
>CAMWOK010000266.1 GCA_947175845.1 uncultured Lachnospiraceae bacterium
AACCTGATCAGCCGCCTGTATGACGTCACAGACGGGGAGCTTTTAGTCGGCGGGCTGGACGTGCGCAAATACGATATGGAGGCGCTCCGAAACCAGGTGGCAGTCGTACTGCAGAAAAACGTGCTCTTTAGCGGCACAATTCTTGAGAATCTGCGCTGGGGCGATAAGGAGGCTTCCGAGGAGGACTGCATCAGGGCGTGCCGACTTGCCTGTGCGGACGAGTTCATCCAGAAAATGCCGGACAAATATAATACGTTCATCGAGCAGGGCGGCACGAATGTGTCCGGCGGGCAGAAACAGCGGCTCTGTATCGCGCGGGCGCTGCTCAAGAAACCGCGTATTCTGATACTTGACGACAGCACCAGCGCGGTGGACACTGCCACAGATGCCAAAATTCGCAAGGCATTTGCGGAGGAGATACCGGACACGACGAAGCTGATTATCGCGCAGCGCGTGAGCAGTGTTCAGAATGCGGATCGCATTATCGTCATGGACAACGGTGCGGTGACTGCGTTTGGCACGCACGAGGAGCTGTTAGAGACCAGTCCGATTTACCGCGAGGTATACGAATCCCAGACAGGCGGAAACGCGGACTTTGACCAGAACGGAGGTGACAACTGATGCCAGGACCAGGACATCCAATGAGAGGACCAAGAGGAGAAAAGCCAAAGATCGAAAATCCGGGAAAGCTTTTTAAACGGATTATGGGGTATGTGTTAAAAAATTATACACCGCATGTCATTATTGTCATTGTCGGCATATTTGTCGGTGTGTTTGCAAACATTCAGGGAACACTGTTTACACAGACGCTGATCGACGAGTACATCATGCCGCTTCTGGGAAAGGAGAATCCAGACTTTTCCGGGCTGGTGCAGGCGATATTGCGCGTGGCATGTTTCTATGCAGTCGGGGTGGTGTCCACCTATGTGTACAACCGGGTTATGATTCAGGTCAGCCAGGGGACCATGCGGAGCATCCGCACCGAGATGTTCAACAAGATGCAGGCGCTGCCGATCAAGTATTTTGACACGCACCCGCACGGCGATATCATGTCGCGCTACACAAACGATATCGACACGCTCAGGCAGATGATCAGCCAGAGTATTCCGCAGTGTTTCAGCAGCGTCATCACGATTGTCAGCGTGCTTGTCAGCATGATTATCCTGAGCGTGCCGCTGACGGTCACGACGCTGATCATGGTATCGTTGATGCTGTTTGTCACCAAGAAGGCAACCGGGCTTTCAGGCAGGTATTTCGTGGCGCAGCAGAAGGCGATCGGATCCGTGAACGGGTTTGTCGAGGAGATGATGGAGGGGCAGAAGGTTGTGAAGGTATTCTGCCACGAGGAGGAGAGCATGGCGCGTTTCAACGAGCTGAACGAGGAGCTGTTTGAGAGTTCCTGCAACGCGAACCAGTTTGCGAACATGCTCGGCCCCATCAACGCGCAGCTTGGAAACCTCAGCTATGTGGTGTGCGCGATTGTGGGCGGCATCCTGGCGCTCGGCAATATCGGTGGGCTGACGCTGGGCGGGCTTGCGAGCTTCCTCACATTCAACAAGAGCTTTAACATGCCGATCAACCAGGTGAGTATGCAGTTTAACTCGATTGTCATGGCGCTTGCAGGAGCGGACCGTATTTTCAAGATGCTCGACGAGGAGCCTGAGACGGACGACGGCTATGTCATGCTGGTCAATGCCGAGGAAATCAACGGCGAGATTCGCGAGACGACAAAGCGCACCGGGATGTGGGCGTGGAAGCATTACCACAAGGACAGCGACACGACGACCTACCAGCGGCTCGAGGGCAGGGTCGTGTTTGATGACGTCGATTTTGGATACACGGACGAGAAGATTGTGCTGCACAATGTCAAAATGTTTGCGGAGCCTGGGCAGAAGATTGCGTTTGTGGGTTCCACGGGTGCAGGAAAGACGACAATCACAAACCTCATCAACCGGTTTTATGACATCCAGGATGGAAAAATCCGGTATGACGGCATCAATGTCAACAAGATTAAAAAGGCGGATCTGCGCCGCTCGCTGGGGATTGTTCTCCAGGATACCCACCTGTTTACGGATACAGTCATGGAGAATATCCGCTACGGCAAGCTCGACGCCACGGACGAGGAGGTTATCGCGGCGGCAAAGCTTGCGAACGCGCACGATTTTATCGAGAAGCTTCCGGACGGCTACAACACGCTGCTGACCGGGGACGGCGCGAATCTGAGCCAGGGGCAGAGACAGCTGCTCGCCATCGCGAGAGCGGCGATCGCGGACCCGCCTGCACTGATTCTCGACGAGGCGACCAGCTCGATTGACACGCGCACGGAGAAGATTGTGCAGGATGGCATGGATAAACTGATGAAGGGCAGGACGACGTTTGTGATCGCCCACAGGCTTTCAACGGTCAAGAACAGCGACTGCATCATGGTGCTCGAGCAGGGCAGAATTATCGAGCGCGGCACGCACGACGAACTGATCGAAGCACAGGGCAAATACTACCAGCTCTACACAGGAAATGCGATTGCGGTGAATTGATCTTTGCAACTCTGCATAGTGTGTTCGTGTTTTGTTTTTGATTGTATTTTCTTGCTATTTTTGTATATAACTGATAAGATAATGGTAGAAATATAAAGTCATGTGATTCATTTTTTTCCTATGATAAGCATGACTTTTGTATCCTATAAGTAGTTTTTAGCAGTTCCTTAGAACGGTTTAATGGTCGGCATTGTCAGATATATACAAATGGGGTGAGGATATGGCATTCTCGAAGGGAAAACGCATTGAAGATGAAACGAGCAAACGCATTGTAGATCTAGCAGTGAATATTGGCTGCCGGGAGGGTACAGATGCATTGACAGTCACGAGGCTCTGCAGGGAGCTCAGCTGTGACAGGCGGGTGATTTACAACCGGTTTCGGGATATTGATGAGATCAACCTGATTGTCGCGCAGCGGTGCAATGAGGAACTGATGGCGGCCGCGCGGGAAGCTCTCAATCCGCAGGCAGGTTTCTTCGACAACTTTTCGGCGCTGATCCGGACGGCCTTTTCATACATCTATGAAAAAAATGCCCATTTTCAACACTACACAGCGCTTTACCAGGTCGCTGACGGCGGCGTGAAAAACCAGATTTTTCAGGATCTGACCGTCATGATTGAGGAGGGAAAGGCAGCAGGGCACGTGCGTGCGGAGACAGACAGCCACAGCGCGGCGCAGAATGTCTGGATTCTCCTGACGGGAATCGGCGGTATGCTGGCAGCCAATGTCAACTATCCGTATCAGGATGGGCTGAACACACTGTTGTACGGTGTCGATGCAATCCTGTCCTACATGAAATTTTAGAAGGTTCTGAACATCATAATAAATGATAGGAATGCCAATCGTTAAGAGCGTGTTTGAAAAATGTTGTTACTGTTCGGGTCCGTGCACGAATGTACCGGCACAGGGCAGTAGCAAAATGCTTTCTCGGACACGCTCTTGACGTTGGGCACAGTGGGATATTAATAAGAAGGAGGAGAGTACAGTGGTGACTGTAACACTTGGAAACACGGGAATTACTGCAAATAAAAACGGCTTTGGAGCGCTTCCGATTCAGCGGATTGACACGGACAGCGCGGTGAAGCTCATCCATATGGCACTCGACGGCGGCGTGAATTTTTTTGACACAGCGCGGGCGTACAGCGACAGCGAACAGAAGCTGGGCATCGCCTTAGCGGGCGTCGACCGGAGCAGATATTACATTGCGACAAAGACTGCTGCCAAGACCGGCGAGAAGGTCTGGGAGGATCTGGAGACGTCGCTTGGTCTGTTAAAGACCGATTACATTGATATCTATCAGCTGCACTGTGCGCCGAAATGCTTCCGCCCGGGCGAGGCAGACGGCGTCTATGACGCGGTGCTTCGGGCAAAAAAGGAAGGGAAAATCAGGCATATCGGCATCACCGCACATCTGCTCAACGTCGCGGAGGAGGCCGTTGAGAGCGGCCTGTACGAGACGCTGCAGTTCCCGTTTGCATACATCTCCTCCGAGAGGGAGATCGCGCTCGCGCAAAAGTGTGCGGATGCCAAGATGGGTTTTCTTGGCATGAAAGGACTTGCGGGCGGGCTGCTCACCAACGCAAAGCTCTGCTACTGGTTTGCGTGCCAGCACGAGGCGGTGCTTCCGCTGTGGGGCGTGCAGCGGGAGTCCGAGCTTGCGGAATTTTTGTCCTTCCAGGAGAAGGCTCCCGTGATGGACGATGCGATGCGAGCGACGTACGAGAAGGATCTCAAGGAGCTTGCGGGGGACTTCTGCCGCGGGTGCGGCTACTGTATGCCGTGTCCGAAGGGCATCAAAATCAACAACTGCGCGCGGATGTCTCAGCTGCTGCGCCGCTCGCCGTCCGCAAACTGGCTGGGTGAAGAATGGCAGGCGGAGATGGCCAAAATCAGGGAGTGCCTCCACTGCGGAAGGTGCGCGTCCAAATGTCCCTACGGGCTGGACACACCGAAGCTGCTGGAGAAAAATCTTGAGGATTATGAGAATGTGCTGGCGGGGAGAGTCAGCGTGGGCAATGCCTGAGATAAATTTT
>CAMWOK010000267.1 GCA_947175845.1 uncultured Lachnospiraceae bacterium
GATCTACACCTCGTTCCCGATTCCAATCATACAGCGCGAACACCTTGAGGAAAGTATCGCGGCGCAGGACAGCGGTCTGCTAAAGATGCAGGGCATTCACTTCTTTTTGTGGTTCAACGAAAAGCTGCTCGACGAGGAGGCGCTGCGCCAGCTCGTCGAGGACAAGCAGCAGCAGATTCAGGCAAAAAAAGAGCAGACCGCAGTGCGCAAACAGGAGTATGCAGAATACTTTGAAAAGAGAGAGCGCCTGAAAAACCAGCGGCTTACGCGGGAAGCGTACGACAAAAATATGACACAGGTGTCAGATACAAAGGCGTCGCTCGAAGCGCTCTCAAATGCAATACAGACCTTAAAGGGCGACGCGCAGAAGAACGAGGATCAGATAAACGCCCTGACAGCGGACATTGCAAAAGAGCAGCGTCTGATCGATACCATGCAGAAGCGGGAGCGCGCGTTCGTCCTGTTCTGCCGGGAGTACGAGGAATATATTGAATGCGCGGAGCAGAAGCGGCGCAGCCAGCAGGAGCAGGACCGCCACGAGCAGAACCGCAGACTCGTCCGGGATGCCATCGAGACAGGCTTTGAGCGCATCCGGAGTATCGAGCAGGCGCACGCCGAGATTGACAGAAGGAGTTTGGACTATCAAAATAAGTGCAGCGTTTATGAGCCGTACCGCGGGAGTGCGCTAGAGGCAAAAGTTCAGCTGCCCGCGACGGCACAGGAGCAGGAGGCGCGCTTTGAGGCCATCACCTCGAGGATGTCCCTGCAGGTGCAGGACCTCGAACAGCAGCTTAAAAAGACCGCCGCAAACCGGAATAGGCAGCGCAAGGAGCTCGAGCGCCTGTCCCGCAAGTATGGACTTGCACAGCAGGACTGGCAGGATGTGCGCTATGACGAGAAGGAGGAGACACACCAGGAAATCCTGCTCGAGGACCGGCGCGGCAAGTGGAAGGTAAAAGACCGGCAGTGGAATGACGAGGACAAGGAGACGGCAGTCTGCCAGAGCCGCATCAGCACCAAAAAGAAGGACATGCTCGAGAAGTGCGGCGCACAGGAGCCGCTCGCAAAGGAGGAGATCCGGACCACCGAGTTTGCGTCGGCGATCAATCAGATTCATTTTCACATCAAACACATCGAGGACGACATCAGGAAGGTCGATCAGCGTCTGAAAGCGCTGGGCGAGAACCTGAGTACACTCGCAGAGTACGAGGACTTTGTGTGCAGGCACGAGCCGCAGTGGGAGACGGACATCTCGCAGCTTGGCACAAAGGAACTGCGCGATTTTCAGGGGCGGCTGCTGCGCGATTACCGAAACTCGAAGGAGGAGTGCGCGCGCAAAAAGAGCAGGCTGACCGCCTGCCTCTACAAGATGATACAGAAGGACATCTACCAGGAGGACTACTACAGAAAGCCGATCGAGTCCATGCTTTCCCTCACGGACAGCGCGGCTCTGACACTGGCGCAGCTCGACACGACGCTGCAGTCCTACGACAGCCAGATGGAAAAGCTCGCGGTGGACATCTCCCTTGTCGAGAAGGAGAAAGGACGCATCACGGAACTTTTGGGCGAGTACTGTCAGGACGTGCACAGCAATCTCGGCCAGATTGACGGCAACTCGACGATCACCATCCGTGAGAAGGCCGTCAAAATGTTGAAACTGCAGCTGCCGGACTGGGCGGAGCAGGAGGGCATGTACCAGCTCAGGCTGAGCGATTTTCTGGACGAGCTGACCACAAAGGGCGTGGAAATCCTCGAGAAAAACGAGAACCCGCAGGAGTATTTCGGCACGCGGATCACGACCCGCAACCTGTATGACAGCATTGTCGGAATCGGCAATGTCCAGATAAAATTATACAAAGTCGAGGCGCAGCGCGAGTACCCGATCACCTGGGCGCAGGCTGCCAAAAACTCCGGCGGCGAGGGCTTTTTGACCGCGTTTGTCATCCTCTCAAGCCTGCTCTACTACATGCGCCGCGACGAGACGGACCTCTTTGCAGACCGCAACGAGGGCAAAGTGCTCGTCATGGACAACCCCTTTGCCCAGACCAACGCCGCGCACCTGTTAAAGCCCCTGATGGACATGGCAGACAAGATGAACACGCAGCTCATCTGTTTCTCCGGACTCGGCGGCGACTCGATTTACAGTCGTTTTGACAACATCTATGTGCTCAATCTCGTCGCCTCGAACCTGCGCGGCGGCATGCAGTACCTCAGGGGCGATCACCTGCGCGGCGCGGAGGAGGAGACGATCGTGAGCTCGCAGATCGAGGTGATCGGGCAGGAGCGGCTGGTGTTTTGAGAAGGCGGTTTTCACACAAAAGCAGCTTTTTGGCCGCTATGATGCAACTATGATGCAATTCTGATACAATCATGATGCATTTCCTTAGTAAGATAAAAATGGTATACACTCTCGGCGTGCAAAAGGGCGTCTACAGAGTGCAGCCATGATACCCAGGAGGAAATATGCGATCATGAAAAGACGATTTTTGAAAATAAAATATACTTGTATCACACTGTTGTGCATGGGCGCTGTCTTTGGCTGCACGTCAGACCAGGGCGCGGAGGTATCTGTGGGACTGTCAAAAGAGAGCACAGAAGAACAGGCCCAGCAGTCCGCGCAGGAGACGCAGAACGAGCCTTCCCTGCAGGAGGCAGAGATAGCTGATGCCTATTTTTTTGAGCGGCAGACGCAGGAGAACGTGGAGCGGTTTTATGACGAGGCACAGGAACAGGGGCTGGAATGGAAAGAAGCGGCCAAATATCTGGAGGTTCTGACGCAGGACAACCTGTTTCAGGACGGGAAGATGGCGCTGAAGGGGCTTCGGATTGCCGATATTGACGGCAACGGCCAGATGGACATGCTGGTCATGGTGTTGGATGCGAAGGAGGAGCCGTATTACGGTTCCGGTGCGCTGTGGATTTACATGAATGACGACGAGCCGTACTGTTTTTCGGAGGAGTACTGCTCTTACTATGGCTGGTTTGATGTGTTCTGGGAAGATCTCGACAGCGATGACAATGTGGAGATTGTGTTCAGCGCGCAGGGGACAGGATGCGGCGCGGTGGGGGATTTCTACAAGGCGGTTTTTAAATACAGAAGTTCGTCACCGGACGAGGTGAAGGTGGAGCGGATGCAGCTGCCGTCCGACTTTGACGAGGACGACGATTCCGGCCTTCGCGTGGAGGTATATCAGGAGCCGGAGGCAGACCGGTACACGGCGTACTGCCCGCATTTTGACGAGGAGATTTCTTTCAGCGCCCAGAATGCCGGAGCGTCGGGTCCGCCGGATACCGCGCAGCTTGTGGGAAGCGAGGCGCGGGGATTTTATGACTTGCAGGCCGCGGAATACGAGGGCAAAAAGGTTCTGCAGGCATCGGAATATCTCACCGGTGAGGGCGGAACGGCACATAATGCTGCCACGGCGAAATTTCTGATCACGTGGCACGAAAACGGAGAGCCAGAAGTGCTCAGATGGTGGATTGAGGAGGAGAGAATTAGCTGTGCAAACAGCCATGGAAACGAGATAAGCTACGCGGACGGGTACTTTTATTACGCCGATCCGTTCGACCGCGATTACCTTTACCGCGTAGGGAAGAACGGCGGGGAACCGCAGCTTCTTGCGGCGGTTCCGGTGGAGAATATCTGCGTGCGGGACGATGTGGTCTATTTTGTCGATCGGCGCAGCGGGCGCGGAATCTACCAGGTACAGACCGATGGCAGCGGCATGAAGGAGCTGTGCGGGACGGGGCGTGATGTGCAGATTACCGGCGAGTATGTGTATTTTCGGGATGTGTACGAGGCGCAGTACGATGTGTCAGGGCTGGTCGCAGAGAAGCCTGCACAGTCAAAGGACACCTTTTTGTACCGCATGAAACGGGACGGCTCGGCGAGGGAGCTGATTGACACGGAGGTGCAGCAGTTTGTTCTGAGCGACGGATACCGCCAGGAGGTCAGCTATATCGGCGCAGTCTATTACACAAAATATCAGTATCTCAATGACGGGAGCGAGGTGGAGCTGAAACTCTGCCAGGTGGGGATGGACGGACAAAAAAACGAGGAGCTGATCGGTTTCCGAAGCAGGGTGGCTGCCGGGGAGGAAGCCGAGAACATGTCGCTGGTGACAACCAGACTGATGGTGTACGGCGGGAAGGTTTACTGTGTTTGGAGCAGATGGGGCGAAAACAGCAGCGCAGTCTTGTTCTGGTATGACCTGTACAGTCAGAAGAGTGATACCATCTCCGTTCCCGTATATACGGACGGCTGCATTTACAAAGGATATTTCTATGGCCTCTGTGAGCGGGAGGGGGACGCAAAGGGACAGATTTTCTGCGTGGATCTGGACAGCGGCGCCAGCAAGACGATTTATGAGTATGCGATCGAGAGCGGCAATTTGCAGGAGAATGTCTCAACGCTCCATGCCACCGGGGAGGGCGTCTTTTTCCGCCGGCTCGTCTCAGAGCGGTCGGGATACCAGTGGCTTTGGATTGCGCAGGATGGGCAGGTGCAGGAGTGGAGGCCGTCTGCCGCGGAGAAGGAGGCGGTCTGAATGTCAGGCAC
>CAMWOK010000268.1 GCA_947175845.1 uncultured Lachnospiraceae bacterium
TTCCAGAAAACGCTGGTAAATCACTTTGTAATCACCTGTTAAGGTAATGGTCAATACGGAATATTGATATTTTTCTAAAAGGCTTTTAATTCCTTGTTCTGATGAATATTCAAAATTATTCTCCAAGATAAAAGCCTGACCTGCTTTCATAAGTTGACCTGCGGCATAATACATGATTTCCATACTGGCAATTCCAAGTTTTACTTTTTCTGCTCTCGACTGAAAACCAACATTGTCAAACAGCAATTCTTTTATGGTATCCTTTGAAATAACAGGCAGTTTCAGCTTTTCTGACATAACTTTTGCCATAGTGCTTTTTCCTGCTGCCGGAATACCTGTCACTAATATACAATACATTTTTCATGCTCCCTTCAAATTGACCGTTTTATAACAACGCCATGTTCTCTGATTTGTATCAGAAAATTCTCAGATACCTTCTTGGACTCGTCCTGTCTGTTTTATCTTAGGAACTGTTCAATTAAATACCTTAACTTCGTATTTGTATTTGTTTTCATTTGTTTATATTTAATTATACTTGTTTATTCTCAAATATGCAAGCCTGAAATTTTCCTTACCTGGACTACAATCGGCTGTATTGTTTCGTTCTCAAGAATCTTTGCCAACAGTTCCCGCGCGTTATCCAATCCTTTAGAAATCAGTAATGCCGTAAACATAAGATAAGCTGGTATTATGACAATATACCAGCTTATCTTATATTCAATATTATCCGGCGTTCAGATAGAACCCAGAGCTTTTTCTCTGCCCGTGTACAGCGTTGGCTGTCTTAACAGACCTATTATAAAGACGCAAACGTCTCCCGGATCGCCTTGATAAAGTCCAGGCTGTTGAGAATCACGGGATTCTCACAGGTTGAAATCAGCGACAGGCTCTTTGTCATTTTGCCGTCTTCCACAGTCTTGATGCATGCCCGGTCGAGTTTGTCCGCAAAGTCCACAAGCTCCTGAATGCCGTCGAGCTCCCCGCGCTTGCGGAGCGCACCCGTCCACGCGAAAATAGTCGCGATGGAGTTCGTTGAAGTCTCCTCGCCCTTCAGGTGCTTGTAATAATGGCGCTGTACCGTCCCGTGTGCCGCCTCGTACTCGTAGACGCCGCTCGGCGATACCAGCACGGAAGTCATCATGGACAAATCCCCGTACGCTGTCGCAACCATGTCGGACATCACATCCCCGTCGTAGTTCTTGCACGCCCAGATAAAGCCGCCCTCAGAGCGAATCACGCGCGCAACCGCATCGTCAATCAGCGTGTAGAAATATTCAATGCCCAGTTTCTCAAACTGATCCTTGTACTCCGCGTCAAAGATCTCCTGAAAAATATCCTTGAAGGTATGATCGTATTTTTTGGAGATGGTGTCCTTCGTCGCAAACCACAAATCCTGCTTTGTGTCGATGGCGTAGCCAAAACATGCCCTTGCAAAGCTGGATATGGACTCCGTAGTATTATGGATACCCTGAATGATGCCGGCGCCCTCAAAATTGTGAATCAGCTCTCTGGTCTGCGTTCCGTCCTCCGCTGTGAATACCAGTTCTGCCTTTCCTTTGTCCGGAACCTGAATCTCTGTATTTTTGTACACATCTCCGTATGCGTGGCGGGCGATCGTGATTGGCTTGGTCCAGTTCTTCACATAGGGAACAATCCCCTTGATCAGAATGGGCGCGCGAAATACCGTTCCGTCGAGAATCGCACGGATTGTGCCGTTTGGACTTTTCCACATCTCCTTGAGGTTGTACTCGGTCATGCGCGCCGCGTTGGGCGTGATGGTCGCGCACTTGACAGCCACGCCGTATTTTTTGGTCGCCTCCGCGGAGTCCACTGTCACCTGATCGTTGGTCTCGTTGCGGTACTCCAGGCCAAGGTCATAATATTCCGTCTTTAAATCAATATATGGAAGAATCAGCTCGTCCTTAATCATCTTCCACAGAATGCGTGTCATCTCATCCCCGTCCATCTCAACCAGCGGCGTCGTCATTTGAATCTTTGCCATATTGTCTCCTCCTGTTCCTGATATTGCAATCTGTTAACCCGTTTGATACCTCCAAAGAGCGCTGCCCCTGCAAACCGTCTGGCCTGCCCGGCGCTCAATGCTTTGCGCTCAATCCACATTTTACCATATTTCTGTACGCATTACAAATATGTTCGTCCGCAAGTTTTTCCGCGAGGGAGGCATTTTTGTCCCGCATCGCTTCCATGATGCTCTTGTGCTCCGCCACTGCCGCCGCACTCCTGGCATGATTTGAGAGCGTCTGCTGTCGCTCTTTCTGTACATACTGGTGAAAATCCTTCAACAGATGAATCAGCATCTTGCTCTCACACGCCTCGTACAGCTGCATATGAAAACGGTTGTCCAGCTCTATCAGCTGTTCGTAATGCTCCTTGGACAGATGAAATTCGCTCAGCAGAATCGTCTCTTCCAGCTCCTCTATCCGTTCCTTTGTGATCTTCTCTGTCGCCCAACGCGCGCACAGTCCCTCCAGCAGGGATCGAATCTCGTAGATATCCGCCACATCCGACGCGGAGATTCCGGTGACATACGCACCTTTGTTTGGCACGATACGAATCAGACCCTCTAATTCCAGCTGGCGGAACGCCTCCCGCACCGGCGTCCTGCTCACGCCGAGCTCCTCCGCGATCGCCGCCTCCCGCAGCTCGTCATTCTCCTGATATTCTCCGTTCAGAATGTCCTCCCTGAGCTTGCGAAACACCCTGCCCCGCAGCGAATACTTGTCCGACGCATCCTGATTTACATCATACTCGCTCATTTTATCACTTCTTCGCCAATCCTTTCCTCATTGCTCATTCTTCCTCAAACCGCTTTTATCTGCCCGCAGCGCTTTCTGGGCCGTCTATCCGCCCGGCGTCTTGAATGCTGCCTCAGCGGCGCTTTTGGCCCTGTCCCAGCGCCACGCCAAGCGTCTTGCAGCCCTCCGCAATCACGGCGAGCAGCTCGTCGTCCGTGAGTACCGTGACTCTGCCGCCCTCGTACTCAGCATCCACCCACGCTTTCACATACGCCACCAGCTCTGAGCTCTTGCTGATCTTCTCGTCATCCCCAAGTTTATAGTATGTATTAATCCAGTGCGCGATCCCGGCAAGCCCCGACGTGTTGGAGACTGCGCACAGCACCGGCCTGTTGAGGAACTTGTCCGTGTCAAAAATATTGTAAATCTCCTCATTTTTGAGCAGTCCGTCCGCGTGGATTCCCGCCCTTGTGACATTGAAATTTTTGCCCACAAAAGGTGTCCTGTCGGGAATGTGATAGCCAATCTCTCTCTCGTAGTACTCTGCAAGCTCCGTGATGACCGTCGTGTCCATGCCGTTGAGCGTGCCCCTGAGCTGTGCATACTCGAAAATCATCGCCTCGAGCGGCGTGTTGCCTGTGCGCTCACCGATGCCAAAGAGCGATGTGTTGACGCCGGCACACCCGTACAGCCATGCGGTTGTCGAGTTTGTGACCGCCTTGTAGAAATCGTTGTGGCCGTGCCACTCAATCCACTCATGCGGCACCCCGGCGTGCGTGTAGAGCGCATAGATAATTCCCGGCACACTGCGCGGGATAACTGCCCCCGGGTAATTCACGCCGTACCCCATTGTGTCACAGGCGCGCACCACGATCGGAAGCCTGTACTGCTCCGCCAGCTGCATCAGCGCCTGGCAGAACGGCACGACGTAGCCGTATATGTCCGCCCTGGTGATATCCTCAAGATGGCACCGCACGCTGATCCCCTCCTCGAGACAGTCCCGCACGACCGACAGATAATGTTCCATCGCCTGGCGTCTTGTCATCTTGAGTTTCAGGAAAATATGGTAATCCGAGCAGCTCACAAGGATACCGGTCTGCTTCATGCCAATCTCCTTCACGAGCTTGAAATCTTCCTTGCTCGCGCGAATCCACGAAGTCACCTCCGGAAACTGATAACCGCGCTCCATACACTTGTAGACCGCATCCCTGTCCTTCTGGCTGTACAGGAAGAACTCACTCTGCCGGATCATGCCGTTTGGCCCGCCGAGCCGGTGCAGATAGTCGTAGATTGCGACAATCTGATCCTTGCTGTACGGCGCCCTGGACTGCTGTCCATCCCGGAAAGTCGTGTCTGTGATCCAGATGTCCTTCGGCATGTTGTGCGGCACAACCCTGTCATTAAACGGAATCTTTGGTATCTCATCATAGGGAAACATATTGCGAAACGCGTTGGGTTTCTCCACATCCTGCAGCTGGTACATGTGCTCCTCAATCTGCAGAAGGTTGTTATTCTCGTTCATCGTAACTGGTCTGTTTTCAAAATATGCACTGTTGTCTGCCATGTTTTTTCTCCTCCGTTGGCTTCATCTATGCCCAAAACCGCCGCAAAGGGACATAAATCCATCCGCCATTTTTGTATTATTGTATACAAATATACATCATTTGTCAACAAAAAAATCACGTGCAGACTATGCCGGAGCCAACTTGCCGCATAAACCGCAACAGCGCTAATACAGCAGCTCTGCCTGCGAAAACAGTCTGTCAATATGGAGCATCCCTGCCGCCTGCACATTCCCGCT
>CAMWOK010000269.1 GCA_947175845.1 uncultured Lachnospiraceae bacterium
CATCAAGCCACCACGAAGTGGTTTTGCATGGCTTGATGCCCGTAACAGGAAGCCGAAGGCTGAACTGTTACATTTACCCTGGTTTATCAGTAGCTGCGGCTTGACAAATCAGATATTCTGTGATTAAATAACCTAAATGCAAAGAGCAGAGATAGTAGGTATGCAGACCTGTCAGAGAAGAGTCGGTTGGTGCGAGACTCCCGGGACTTTGCGTATCGAACCGGTCTGGGAGCAGCAAAAGTCAAAGCTGAACGCGGTTGAAAACCTGTGATTCAGAAACTTTTGACGGAAGTCACCGTTATCAGAGACATGTGAGTGATAGCTTGCAGTGAGTGCAGATGAAAATCTGAATTTAGGTGGTAACGCGGAGTTGATTCGTCCTAAGTATATTTACAGTATACTTGGGACTTTTTTTATGCGCACCCCGAAAAAGCAAACCATCACCGAGACAGATTAAACTTGTGAAAGGATGATTCAAATGAAACTGAAAAATTTAGTGGGACAGCGGTTTAAGGAGCGCCCGGCGGACTGCATTATCGACAGCCACGCACTGATGCTGCGCGGCGGCTACATGAAGTATGTCGGCAGTGGGATTTACTCGGAATTTCCGGCGCTGCGGCGGGTTACAGCCAAAATAGAGGCAATTATCCGCGCGGAGATGGATGCGATCGACGGGCAGGAGGTTCTGTTCCCGGTGGTGATGCCGGCGGAGCTGTGGCAGGAGTCCGGGCGCTACGACAGCATAGCCAGAGAACTGGTGCGGTTTCAGGACCGCAGCAGGTCGAAGCTGGTGCTCGGCATGACGCACGAGGAGGCCGCCGTGCAGCTGGTGCGGGAGTACGGCCAGTCGTATCAGCAGTATCCGTTTATGATCTATCAGATACAGAGAAAATTCCGGGACGAGGCAAGACCGAGAGCCGGCATGATACGCGTGCGCGAGTTTACCATGAAGGACGCGTACTCATTCCACACGTCGCAGGCAGATCTGGACCAGTATTATCAGAGATGCTACGACGCGTACCACCGCATTTTTGGGCGCGTGGGAATCCCGGAGGTGGTGGCGGTCGCCGCGGACGCCGGCATGATGGGCGGGGACCTCTCGCATGAGTATATGCTGTTAAATGATGCCGGCGAGGACTCAATTGTGCTGTGTGCGGCATGTGGTTACAGGGCGAACATGGAGGCGGCTGCAAACATTGTGGAGAATGACGGCGGTGAGGCCGAACCTCTTGAATGCGTGGAGACACCGGACTGCACAACGATCGATGCGGTCTGCCGCTTCCTGCAACGTGACATCTGTGTGTCCTGCAAGGCGGTAGTCTATCAGAAAAATGCGGATGACGCGTATGTGGCTGCATTTGTGCGCGGGGATTACGAGGTGAACGAGACAAAGCTGCGCAATCTTGTCGGGGAGGAGATTCACCCGGCTGAAATTACGGCCGACGCGCCGCTGACAGCAGGATATATCGGTCCCTATGGGCTTTCTAAACAGGTGGAGTGCTACTGTGACTTGTCCCTGAAAGGAATAGCAGGTCTTGTGGCAGGCGCAAATAAAGAAGGGTTTCACTACAGAAACCTCAATCTGGAGCGGGAGCTTGGCTCTGTCAGCTATGTGGATCTCGCAAAGGTGAAAGAGGGCGGCGTCTGCCCATGCTGCAAAAAGCCCGCATTGACCATCCGGCGGGGCATTGAGGTCGGCAATATTTTTCAGCTCGGCACGAAATACAGCAGCAGTATGCATATGCAGTACACAGATAAGGACGGGACCATCCACAATCCATTGATGGGATGTTATGGTATCGGAATCGGGCGTCTGGCGGCTTCCGTGTGTGAGGCCAAGCATGATGAAAATGGGCCGATTTGGCCGATTTCCATCGCGCCGTGGGAGGTCCATATCTGCTGCATCCGCCCGGATGACGCTGCGGCGAAGAAAACGGCGGACGCGCTGTACGAAGCGCTGACAGCGCGCGGCGTCGAGGTGATCTATGATGACAGGGAGGGCGTCCGGGGCGGGCAGATGTTTGCGGACGCGGATCTGCTGGGCGTGCCGATCCGCGCGGTTGTCAGTCCTAGGAATCAAAAGGATAACAAGATAGAAGTTGCAACAAGGGACAAATCCGTCCGTGAAGCCGTGGAGATTTCGGAATGTTGTGACTATATATGCAGACTTCGAGATAAAATGCACAAAACTTTGTTGTCACACGCGCCCGTTTTGCCTGTCTAATAGAATATGGAGGTAAAAAATAATGGATAACACAACAAACAAAGAACTGCTGCTTTTGATCGAGCAGGCCACGGCCGGCGACAAAAATGCGCTGGAAACCGTGCTGTGCAGCGTACAGGATCTGGTGTTCAACCTGTCGCTTCGGATGCTTGGAACGTTTCCGGACGCGGAGGACGCGTCACAGGACATTCTGGTGAAAGTCATCACCCATCTGTCCTCGTTCAGGGGAGACAGCGCCTTTTCAACCTGGGTGTTCCGCATTGCGGTCAACTATCTGAAAGACTATAAGAAACATATGTTTGCAAAATTCCCTCTGAGTTTTGCGTTTTACGGGGACGACATTCAAAACGGAAAGATTGAGGATGTGCCTGATTTGACGCAGGATGTAGAGAAATCCATCCTGGCGGAAGAACTGAAACTGTCCTGCACGAACGTCATGCTCCAGTGTCTGGATGTGGAGAGCCGGTGCATTTTTATCCTGGGCACTATGTTTCGGGTTGACAGCCGCATTGCGGGGGACATTCTGGGAATTGCGCCGGAGACATACCGCCAGAGGCTGTCGAGAATCAGAAAGAAAATGGCAGCGTTTCTGCAGGAGTACTGCGGGGAGTGCGGAAGCGGCGCGTGCCATTGCATCAACCGGGTAAACTATGCTATCCAGAATCACAGAATTTCTCCGAACAGCCTGGATTTTACCAGCGCAAAGCAGATTCCGCCGCAGACCATGGTGGAGGTGAAGGAGGCTATGGAAGCCATCGACAGCCTGTCGCAGGAGTTTTCATTTTACAAAACATATCAGTCCCCGGAAGTTTTAAAAGAGGCCATTGAGAAAATTCTGGCCGGGACAGCCCTGTCGGTTCTCCGGAATGCGTAGGAGGTACATGCCATGAATCTATCAGTAATCCTGAATTATCTGACCGATCTGAGCCAGAACAACAACCGGGACTGGTACCACGCGCACAAGGCGGAGCGCCAGGCGGCAAACGCGGAGTTTGAGGCGCTGCTGCAGACGCTGATCCTCCGCATCGGAGCGTTTGATTCCAGTGTTCTTCACAATGAGCCGCAGTCGCTTACGTTTAAGCTGAACCGGGACACGCGGTTCAGCCATGACAAATCACCGTACAACCCCGCCTTCCGCGCGCACATCGCCGCCATGGGAAAACTGCCCGTTCCGGTCGGATATTACCTTATGATAAAGCCGGGGAATCAGTCCTTTCTGGGCGGCGGCCTGTTTGCGGATATGTTCCGGGATGCGACAGCCATGGTGCGGGATTTTCTCTCGGCAAATGGCCCGGAGTGGGAACAGATTGTGAATGCGGAGGCGTTCAAAAAGCATTTTACAGTGCAGGGAACAGCGCTCAAGAAAGTCCCGGCAGGATATGACAGGGATCATCCGCAGGCGGAGTTCTTAAAGTACAAGAGCTGGTATCTGGAATATCCTATCGGGGATGCAAAGCTTATGGACGCGGATCAGTTTGTCAGCCGCGCAGTGGAGCTGTTTGGCCTGATGAAGCCGTTTAACGACTACTTAAACAGGGCGCTGGCGGACTTTCAGATGCCGGAGCGCTGACAGGATACGGCGGTTGTGCCAGGAGCAGGTGTGTGCTATAATGGATGCGGATGACGGAGTTATGCGCAGAAGTTATAAGCATACACTCCGGTTGACAGGGGGGAGAATCAGGATGGAAAAGGCGCTTAAGTACCCGGTACTTCTGGTGCACGGAATGGGATTTCGGGACAACCGGTATCTGAATTACTGGGGGCGGATTCCCGCGAAGCTGCAGGAGAACGGCTGTGAGGTCTACTATGGAAACCAGGACAGCAACGGGACAGTTGCGACAAACGGCGCGTTTCTGGCGCAGAAGATTCGGGAGATCACCGCGCAGACAGGCGCGGAAAAACTCAATGTGATTGCGCACTCGAAGGGCGGGCTCGACATGCGGTATGCAATTTCGACTCTGAATATGGCCCCGTACATTGCCTCCCTCACAACCATCAGCACGCCGCACCACGGTTCCCTGACTGTTGACAGGCTGCTGCAGCTGCCGGAGATTCTGGTCCGGCTGGCGGCGGGGTGCTGGGATGTCTGGCTGCGCGTCTGCGGGGACAAAAATCCCAACGCTTACGAAGTGTTTCACACCTTCACAACGCGGGAGGCGGAGGCGTTTAATCGCAGGAATCCAGATGCGCCGGGGGTCTACTACCAGAGCTATGCGTTTGTGATGAAGCATGTCTGGAGCGATATGTTT
>CAMWOK010000270.1 GCA_947175845.1 uncultured Lachnospiraceae bacterium
CATGGAGGATGCGCTCAACGCGACGAGAGCAGCTGTGGAGGAAGGAATTATCGCAGGCGGCGGCTCTGCTTACATCCATGCTTCCAAGAAGGTTGCAGAGCTGGTTGAGACACTTGACGGCGACGAGAAGACAGGCGCGAAGATCGTGCTCAAGGCGCTGGATGCACCGCTGCACATCATCGTTGCAAACGCTGGTCTTGAGGGAAGCGTCATCGTAAACAAGGTGAGAGAGTCCGAGGCCGGCGTCGGCTTTGACGCTGCGAAGGAAGAGTATGTTGACATGGTGGAGGCTGGTATCCTTGACCCGGTTAAGGTTACGAGAAGCGCACTGCAGAATGCATGCTCCGTGGCAAGCACACTCCTCACGACAGAGTCCGTAGTAGCCAACATCAAAGAGGATACACCGGCAATGCCGGCAGGCGGTCCTGGAATGGGCGGAATGATGTAATTGTGAGAAGCAGTTTTTCGGCTTCACATTTTGGAGAACGCAGATGCAGCGTTCTCCATTTTGTTATGTACAGGGGCAGGGAGAGCTTCCCTGCCCGGTTGGATGCACTGGACAAGTTAAGGAGCTTTTCATGGTAGAAAATATAAAAGATTGTGACAAAATCCATCTGTTTCGGAATATCAGCAGGGATGAGATCGAGAAGATGTTCCGGTGTTCGAAGACGGTGGAGCGCCTGTTTGAGGATGACAGTTACATCTTCCGGCAGGGCGAGACGCCCAGAAACCTTTTTCTGGTGCTGGACGGGAGCGTGATGATCTCGAAGGACTTCGCGTCGGGAAAGCGGGACGTGCTCTTTATGGTGGGACAGGGAGACGTCTTTGGGGAGATGTTTCTCTTTGCGGACACCAAGGCGTACTGGTATGACGCCATTGCGCAGGGCAGGGTGCGGGTGCTCGAGATACCGTGGGAATTTTTTTACTGCTTCTGCAGCAATGCCTGCGAGCATCACCGCCTGATCACGCGGAATATGCTTGAGATTCAGTCCGAAAAAAATTTTAAAATGACCAGAAAACTACATCTGCTGTCCGGGACGACGCTGCGCGAGCGCATCGCGCTGTGGCTGCTGGAACAGGCCGCGGAGGGGGACGTGGTGAAACTGGCAATGAACCGCGAAGAGCTGGCAGACTATCTTGGCACAACCAGACCGTCCCTGTCCAGAGAGCTGATGAAAATGCAGCAGGAACAGCTGATTGAGGCGGACAAAAATACCATCCGGATTGCGGACCGCGGTGCACTGGAAACATTGTACTGATAAAAAAACAAAAAATATTTAAAACTGTAACAATTGTTACCGATATTTCTTGAGCGATCCAATATACTGAACTTACAAAAGGACACGACCCGAAAACAATGAGGATATTTTTTATAAAAGGAGGAATTATCATGACAGACAACGCACAGGTAAACAATCTGGTAAATCTTTTGGACGGATATGCAACAAAGGGTGGTCATCACCTCAATGTAAACGTGCTCAACAGAGATATGCTGCTGGACGCACAGAAGCATCCGGAGAACTATCCGCAGCTCACAATCAGGGTTTCCGGCTATGCCGTAAACTTCATCAAGCTGACACCGGAGCAGCAGGCGGACGTTATTTCCAGAACGTTCCACGAGGCAATTTAAGTTCTCACTTTTTTTGACAGCATCACAACTTTATAATTCCATTAAGACAGGGCGCCATCCGCAAGGGTGGCGTTTTGTTGTGCTATGGGGCGTGCGCTGTCAGGCGCGGGCGATTGTGGGGAGAAGGCAGCCGGAGTGATTTGCCGGCGCCAGAGTGCATTTCACAGCAAAAGCGATAGACAGAATATGGAAAACAGGATAGAATACTTATTAGAAGTATTTTTTATAAAAGGAGTGTGGCAGATATGCAGTTTGAGTTTAGTGTCGGGATCATATGGATGCTCATCTCCATCGCGGGTGTGTTTATACCGCTGGTGGGTATCTTTGTGCTGATGGGAAAGGAGCAGAGCAAGTCCTCCATGAATCTGATGATTGCCAACATCGGCTGTCTGATCATGAACGGGGCGTACTTTCTGCTGCTTCGCACCGGAAAGGTCACCGAGGCGACCATGGCGCTGAAGATAGAGTACCTGGGGAATTTTTTGTTCTATTTCTTCTTTATCAAGTTCATTCTCTCCTATATGCAGATTGATGTGCGGCACAAGTGGGTTCGGATCTGCACGCACATCTGGATGCTGTTTGAGGTGGCAGTCATAGCGGTTGTATGGGATGACACCCGGCGGGAGGAGATGTTTGCGCATCACGACCTCGAGATAGAATCTGAGTTTGGCTACCACTTTTTCAACATGCAGGGCGGGATTGTGTACAAGGTGCGGTACGGCTTTCTGCTGGGAATGCTGCTTTTCCTGATCGCCTACATGATTATCAAGAGGGTGAACATCCGCAAACAGGGCGGGGATGAGAAGCACAATCTCTCGCATCTGATTGTCGCGAAGTTTGTCATTATCATACCGCTGATCATGGAGATTCTGTTCCAGTTCAGTTTTGAGTTCGTGCCAGTGTTTTCTTCGATTGCGGTGCTGCTCATCATTCTGAGCGTGGTGGAAGGGGACATATTCAGCGTCCTTGACATCGGCAGGGGCTGGGTGATTGAAAATTTTGAGGCGGTGTTTATCATCGCGGACAGTACATACGGGTATCTGAACTCCAATATTTTTGCCAAACAGCAGTTTGAGGAGCTGGAAGGAATCCACAAGGGCGAGAAGTTTTCCCAGAAGCTGCGGGAACTGTTTTTGACGCAGGAGACGCAGATTGTGATCGGGGAGAAGCACTACGAGCGCTTTTTGAAGGAGCTGGTCGTCAAGGACAAGGTCAGGGGCTACTGCCTGATGCTTCTGGATGTGACCAAAAATTTTAACATGATGGAGGCGCTCAAGGAGGCAAAACAGCGCGCGGAGGACGCGAACGAGTCGAAATCCAATTTTCTCTCCAACATGTCGCACGAGATCCGCACGCCCATGAATGCCATTGTGGGCATGACGGAGATTCTGCTGCGAAGCGATCTGTCCGAGCAGGACAGGGGCTATCTGATGAACATCAAAAATTCGGGGGCGTCCCTGCTGACAATCATCAATGACATCCTCGATTTCTCCAAGATTGAGTCGGGAAAGCTCGAGATTGTCGAGGAGGAGTACGAGCCTATGTCCATGTTGAGCGACCTGAGCATGATCTTTCTCAACCGGATCGGGGATAAGCCGGTCGAGCTGATTTTTGACATCGACCGGGCGCTGCCAAACAAGCTCTACGGGGATTCCCTGCGCATCCGTCAGGTCATTATCAACATCGCAAACAACGCCATCAAATTTACGGAGGCGGGGTTTGTAAAGCTCGCGGTAAAGATGACCCGCATGGCGCAGGCAGACCAGGTGAATCTCGACATCTCCATCGAGGACTCGGGCCAGGGGATCAAGCCGGAGGATCTGGATAAGCTTTTTGGCTCGTTTCAGCAGGTGGATACCAGGAAAAACCGGAATAAGGAGGGAACGGGGCTAGGTCTTGCCATCTCCCGGCAGCTCGTGGAAAATATGGGCGGACAGATCGGGGTGAACAGCACGTACGGAAAGGGCAGCACGTTCTATTTCAATATACCGCAGCGCGCGGTCGGCGATCAGGTGGCGGCCGTCGTCAAGGAGGAGGCGGTCACACATGCGCCGATGGTGGTGAGCGGGCGTATGCACGACACGCGGATACTTGAGCAGCTGAAAAATCTCACGGAGGGCTATGGGCTTCGGTATGTGGACTGCTACGAGGCGAGGCAGAACCATGACAAGGTCGACTTTTTCTTTGTGGATGAGTCGGTTTACCGAGGGTTGAAAGACAGCATTGAGGAGTATTTTGTGTCGACGGGGACGGAGTTGTGCGTGCTGCAGAACCCGATGCGGGAGGCCGTGTGGGACGAGCAGGCAACGGTTGTCAACAAGCCGCTGTACACGCTCAATTTCTGCCAGGTGATCAACCATGAGACGACGGCGGCCTTTGTGGAGACGGACAATGTGATGAATTTTATCGCGCCGGACGCACAGATCCTGATTGTGGACGACAATGAGATGAACCTCAAGGTTGCCCGGGGACTGCTGCAGCCGCTTCAGATGGACATTGACACCGCAAGCTCCGGAAAGGAAGCGATAGAGATGGTGCAGCGCAGGAAGTACCACATTGTCTTTATGGACCACATGATGCCCGTGATGGACGGAGTGGAGACGACCCAGAAAATCAGGGAGCTGGAGGACGCGTACATTCAGAGTATGCCGATTATCGCCCTGACAGCGAACGCGGTGATGGGCGCGCGGGAGATCTTTAAGCAGGCGGGAATGAATGATTTTGTCCCAAAACCGATCGAGCTGAAAAATATCTGCAGCAAGATACGCGCATGGCTTCCGAAGGAGCTGGTGCAGAAGCCGTCCGCGCCTGTGCTGCCAAGAGAGGCCGTGCCCGCGCAGGAT
>CAMWOK010000271.1 GCA_947175845.1 uncultured Lachnospiraceae bacterium
GTAGATTAAAATTCTTTTGGAGTCAACAAACATTGCATAAAGTTGTAAAATTTGCTATTATCTTAGAAGACGTGTCTGGAAAAAACAGGTAGACAGAAGGAGAACAGGATGAGCTGGGAAGATTGTGTGAGGAGAGTTGTGCCCTATGTGGCGGGCGAACAGCCAAAGAATCAGAATGTCGTTAAGCTGAATACCAATGAGAATCCGTATCCGCCCGCGCCGGGTGTCGCGCGGGCGATACGGGAGTTTGATTACAATACACTGCGGAAGTACCCCGATCCGGATGTGTCGGCGCTCGTGTCGGCGCTTGCCAGACGCCATGGTCTAGACAGCAGTCAGGTCTTTGTCGGCGTCGGGTCGGACGACGTTCTTGCAATGTCTTTTCTGACTTTTTTTACATCGGGGAAGCCGGTCCTGTTTCCCGATATCACGTACTCGTTCTATGACGTGTGGGCAGAGCTGTACCGGATACCGTATGCGCGTCAGCCGCTCGACGAGGATTTTTGTATCAGAAAAGAGGATTATCTGAAAGAAAACGGCGGCATTGTCATAGCCAATCCCAACGCCCCTACGGGTGTGATGGCCGATCGCGCTGTGCTCGAGGAGATCATCCGGGCAAATCCGGATTCGGTTGTCATCATCGACGAGGCGTATGTGGATTTCGGTGCGCGCAGCTGTGTGCCGCTGATCGAGACATACGGGAATCTTCTTGTGGTGCAGACGTTCTCCAAGTCGCGCTCCCTTGCGGGGATGCGCATCGGATACGCGATGGGGAGCAGAGAGCTGATCCGGTATCTGAACGATGTCAAGTTCTCCTTTAACTCCTACACGATGGGCGCGGTCGCGATCGCTGCGGGCGTGGCCTCCGTGGAGGATGAGGCGTACTTTCAGGAGACGACAGAGCGGGTGAGCGCGACGAGGGAGCGCACAAAAAAAGCGCTTGCAGGGCTTGGATTTGTCTTTCCCGACACAAAGACCAACTTCATTTTCGCCGCGCACAGGACTGTGCCCGCAAAGGAGATTTTCGAGGTGCTGCGGGCGAACGAGATCTATGTAAGACATTGGGACAAGCCGCGCATATCCAACTATCTGCGCATCTCGATCGGCACGGACGAGGAGATGGACAGGACACTGAAAGTTCTCGAAGCGTATCTGCAAAAAAAAGCGTGCGGGATGCGCCCGCCGCACGATGACGGGCAGCGGGGTTAAAACAGGGCATAATATGAGATTAAGAAAGGTTAGCGTATTGGAATGAAAGAATTTATAGTAAATATCTTAAGGGGTATGGTGATTGGGATCGCGAATGTGATTCCGGGAGTCAGCGGGGGAACCATGATGGTCTCCATGGGAATCTATGACAAACTGATCCTGGTGCTGACGCATTTTATCAAACGCATGAAGGAAGCGATCGCGCTGCTGGTACCCATCGCGATCGGAATGCTTCTGTCCATAGCGGTCTTTGCAAAACTGTTTTCTGAGGTCTTGTTTCCGCGGTTTCCGCTGCAGACCAACCTGTTCTTTATCGGGCTGATTCTCGGCGGACTGCCGGTCATCTACGGGAAGGTGAAGGGGAACAGCATCAGGATACCGCAGATCCTTGCGTTTGTTCTGTTCTTTGTCATGGTTGTCGGGTTTGCCATGGTCGGAGAGGGCGCAGGGCACAGCGCGGACATTTCCTTTAGCGTTGTCAATGTGGTAAAGCTTTTTGCGGTCGGCATCATCGCGGCAGCGACGATGGTGATTCCCGGCGTGAGCGGTTCGATGATCATGATGATCCTGGGTTACTACAATACCATCATCGACACGATCAACGATTTTATCAACGCGCTGAAAGCGTTTGACATCGCCGCAATGCTCGATACCTTTGTCGTGCTGGTGCCATTCGGGTTCGGTGTGCTTGTGGGCATTGTCGCTGTGGCAAAGCTGATTGAGTTCATGTTGAAAAAGTTTCCGCTGGTAACGTACTGGGCAATCATAGGACTGATTGTGGCATCGCCGTTTGCGATCCTGCTCATGATGCAGGTCGGCGCGGTCGGAATCGTGGAGATTATCACAGGTGTGGTGCTGCTGGCGGCCGGTTTCTTCATCTCGCTGAAACTGGGTGCATAGTGCAGCAGGGAGGCTGTTTATGGAGGCGTATACAGATTTTGCGCGGGTGTATGACCTGCTGATGGACGGGACACCCTATGCGCAGTGGTGTGAGAATATTGTGCGCGAGTTGGGAAATTATGATATCAGGGACGGGATTGTGCTGGAGCTTGGCTGCGGCACGGGAAGCCTGACGGAACTTCTCGCGGCGCGTGGGTTTGACATGATCGGCGTGGACTGTTCCGGGGAGATGCTCAACGTCGCCTGTGAAAAAAAGGCACAGTCAGGGCGTGATATCCTGTATCTGTGTCAGGACATGCGCGCGTTTGAGCTGTATGGAACTGTGCGGGCTGTCGTGAGTGTGTGCGACAGTCTGAACTATCTTCTCGATGACGAAGACATCGTCGCATGTTTTAGGCTTGTCGACAACTATCTCGACCCGCAGGGGATTTTTATCTTTGATTTTAACACAAAATACAAGTACGAGACTGTCATCGGCGACAGCGTGATCGCGGAGAACCGGGACGCGTGCAGCTTTATCTGGGAGAACTATTACGATCCGGAAAACGGCATCAACGAGTATGATCTGACTGTGTTTGTGAGAGACGGCGGCACAGCGGAATCAGGGCAGGAGCTGTTCTCGCGCTTTCAGGAGGTTCACCTGCAGAGAGGATATACATTGGAGGAGATGCAGCGCTTTATAGCGCGCGCGGGGATGGCCTGGGTCAGGGCGTACGATGCGGATACGCTCGGGGAAGTGACGGACACAAGCGAGCGGATTTACTGCGTGGCGCAGGAAAAAACGAAAGGAATTTGATTATGAAAGACTATATAGTAAGAGCGACGGCGGCAGATGCACAGATCAGGGCCTTTGCGATGACTTCGAGAGAGCTTGTGGAACAGGCCAGAAGCGTTCACGATCTCAGCCCCGTGGTCACTGCAGCGCTGGGGAGATTTCTCACGGCGGGCGCCATGATGGGAAGTATGCTCAAGGGAGAGCGGGATGTGCTGACACTGCAGATCCACTGCGACGGTCCGGTGCGCGGGCTGGCGGTGACGGCGGATGCCAGGGCGAACGTAAAAGGGGCAGCGCTCGAGCCGCAGGTGATGCTGCCGCCCAATGCACTTGGAAAGCTGGATGTGGGCGGAGCGGTTGGAAGTGGAATATTGAGTGTCATCAAGGACATGGGACTCAAGGAGCCGTATGTTGGTCAGACACAGCTGCAGACCGGCGAGATTGCCGAGGATCTCACCTACTATTTTGCGACGTCCGAGCAGGTGCCGTCAGCCGTCGGACTCGGCGTGCTGATGGAGAAAGATAACACGGTGAAGCGGGCTGGCGGCTTTATCATTCAGCTGATGCCCTTTGCGTCAGATGAGACGATCAGCGCCCTGGAAGAAAAGCTCAAGACGATGGACAGTGTCACCCAGATACTCGATGCAGGCAACACGCCAGAGCAGCTTCTTGAGCTTTTGCTGGGCGGTCTGGGACTTGAAATCAACGATACGATTCCGGCACAGTACTACTGTGACTGCAGCCGCGAGCGCGTCGAGCGCGCGATCATCAGCATCGGAAAGAAGGATATCCAGGAGATGATCGACGACGGCAAGCCGGTTGAGGTCCGGTGTCAGTTCTGCGATAAAATATACAATTTCGACACCGCAGACCTTGAAAAAATGCTGGGGGAAGCGAAGGCGAAGGCGAAGGCGGAAAATCAGTAAATGGCGCCTGTTTCGGGTCTGTCGGCATTCTCGGACACGGCAGCCTTGTCTAAAGCTTCCCGGATCGCCTGCATCAGGAGCATGGAGGTGTAGCGGTTTTCCGTGCTGTAGCTGATATTCTCGATGCTCTGCTCCGAGAGGATCACTGCGGATAACTCTGACAGCGTCGGGGTCATCAGTGGATACAGGGTCGTGATGGACTCGTCAATGTTTGTCAGTGTGATGGAGTTAATGTGGTTTTTGTCCACAGCGATCTGCAGCTCCACGGTGGTGTTTCCAAGCAGCAGCGTGCTGGCGTAAATGCCTGGAACGTAGGTGTTCTGCGCTGTGGGTTCAGATACAGTGCCGGTCGTTGTGCCTGAGTTTCCTTTGGGAGTTTCCTTTGGGACTTCCTTTCCGCTGGTGGTGCCGTTTGTGGTTTTGTTCAAAGGAGCTGTGCCCGGAGCAGTCTGGGACGGCGTCTGTGTCGGGAGCTGTTCCGGCGTTTCCTCCGCATTCTGTGCAGGGACAGGGGAAGCAGAGTCTTTCGATGGGATGAAAAGGGATACTGCTGCCATTATGATAAGTACACTCACAACCAGAAGCACAAGTGCATAGACTAATTCCTTTGAGCGAAG
>CAMWOK010000272.1 GCA_947175845.1 uncultured Lachnospiraceae bacterium
CAGGGCTGTCTGTCCTCCACGCCAGAGACCTGCTATGCCTATCTGGTGTACCGGGGGTGGTGTGAGCGGTTTCCGGAGGCGGCAGGCGCGTATGTCAACGCCGGAATCGGCGGAACAACCTCCCAGTTTGGCGCGGCGCGTGCGGACAGCGATCTGCTGTCAAAGAACATTGATTTCACGGTTGTGGAGTTTAGCGTAAATGACGAGGACAACGCACATTTTCTCGAGACCTACGAGGGACTTATCAGGAAATTGTATGCCAGTCAGGCCGAACCGGGCATATTGATTGTAAACAGTGTGCGCTATGACGACGGCAGCAACGCGCAGGCGCAGCATGTCAGGATCGGCGAGGCGTACGGGCTGCCCTGCGTCAGCATGAAGCCGACGCTGTACGCCAAAATACTCGATGGGACGTACACAAGCCGCGATATCACAGCGGATGACCTGCACCCCAACGACGAGGGGCACGGGCTGATGGCGGAGGTCATCATACACTTTCTCGAGATGGTTTATGACGAGCTGCAGGGTGGGAACGAGGCGGCGGACAATCACTTGGATGTGCGCAAAATCACACCGGTCACATTAAACGCATATGAAAATTCCGTGCGGTATCAGAATTACAACAGCGGATCGGTCCTGACGGGAAACGACGGATTTGCCGCAGACGACCGGCCGCAGAACGACATCCGGGAAATTTTCCGGCGCGGCTGGACGGCGGATAAAGAGGGCGCGCACATCGGGTTTGATATCGAGGGAAGCTGTTTTGGCGTGCAGTACCGCAAGTCGGTGGCGCAGCCAACCTGCATTGCGCGCGCCGTGGTGGACGGTGACACGGGCAGTGCGGTGATACTCGACGGGAATTTTGAGGAGACGTGGGGGGACAGTCTTCATCTGGAAACCGTTGCAGAACACCTGCCTTACGGAAAACATCATATAGAGATTGAGCTGACCGAAGCGCACGAGCAGGACAAGGTTCCGTTTTACCTCGTGTCAGTGATCGGGTCAGGGAGATAGCAAAAGAATACGGCAGCACTGTCCCGGAAAAGGCAATGCAGAACAGAACTTTAAACAGGAGGATGGAAAGATGAGCAAAGTAAAAATGATAAGTCCCGCCGTGCCAAACATGCCGTGGCAGGACAGGGCGGACGCAAAGACGACGGGTGTGTCGGATGCACCCATCTGGAGATACAGTGAGAATCCCATCATCGGCAGGAATCCGGTGAAGGGGGTTGCGAGAATTTTCAACAGTGCAGTAATACCGTACGAGGGTGCGTTTATCGGCGTGTTCCGCGGTGAGCAGACCAACGGCATCCCGTACATTTACCTCGGGCGCAGCCAGGACGCGATTTGCTGGGACTTCGAGTCTGAGAAAATCCCGTTCGTGGACGAGGAGGGCAAGCCGTTCATGCCGATGTACGCGTATGACCCGCGCCTTGTCAGGGTGGAGGACACCTACTACATCATATGGTGTCAGGATTTCTACGGCGCGGCGATCGGCATGGCAAAGACGACCGACTTCAAGACCTTCACGCGCATTGAGAACCCGTTCCTTCCATTTAACAGGAACGCGGTGCTGTTCCCGAGAAAGATCAACGGCAATTTTATGCTGCTGAGCCGCCCGTCCGACTCCGGGCACACACCGTTTGGCGACGTGTTTGTGAGCGAGAGCCCCGACCTGGTTTTCTGGGGAAAGCACAGGCATGTCATGGGCAAAGGCAGCGAGTGGTGGCAGTCCTTAAAGATTGGCGGCGGCGCAGCCCCGATTGAGACAAGCGAGGGATGGCTGCTGTTCTACCACGGCGTGTCGGGCACCTGCAACGGATATGTCTACTCGATCGGCGGCGCAATCCTTGACATTGACAACCCTTCCATTGTAAAATACCGCTGTGAGAACTTCCTGCTGACGCCGGAGGAGTGGTATGAGGAGCGGGGCTTTGTGCCAAACGTGTGTTTTCCATGCGCGACGATCCACGACGCCGATACAGGCAGAATCGCAATCTACTACGGCGCGGCGGACAGCTATGTAGGGCTGGCGTTCACTGAGCTGGATGCGATTGTGGACTACATCAGGGAGAACAGCAAAGTCACAGCGTCCGACACGGAGATCGGGATACGGTAGGAAGCGGTGGACGCATAGAGAGGATGAAACGATGCTTACGGACACTATGATAAAGGAGATACCACAGCTCAAGGTGCACGGCAGGACAACAGCGTGCCGCGCGCCATTGACGCTGTTCTGGACAGCGGGCGGGTTTGAGTGCAATGTCACCGGCTCTGAGCTGTGGGTGGAGCTTGAGGTCACATTCAGCATGTATGAGCCGTGGTTGAGCTACACCGTAAATGGAAGCTGGGTGGGCAGACAGATGCTGCAAAAGGGCAGATACTGGCTCCCGCTGTTTCGCGGCATGAGTCCGCAGTCTGTGAAGAATGTGCGTATTTTCAAGGATCTGCAGGCCATGAGCGACGACGGCAGCTCCTACATCCACGTTCATGCACTGCGCCATGACGGGCAGTTTTTTCCCGTCGCAGACAAGCCGGTAAAGATTGAGTTTATCGGGGACAGCATCACCTCCGGCGAGGGACTTTTCGGCGCCCGCAAAGAGCAGGACTGGATTCCCATGTTTTTCTCGGCGGTGAAGAGCTATGCGCATCAGACCGCAGAGAAGCTCGATGCGGAGTACCGCGTCTTCTCGCAGAGCGGCTGGGGCGTGCACAACGCGTGGGACAACAACACGCGCGGGGCGCTGCCGGGATATTACAAAGAGATCTGCAGCCTGATGCCCGGGGATGAGAACGAGCGCCTCGGCGGGAACCAGCCGCACGATTTTGCGGGCTGGCAGCCGGACTTTGTGGTGGTCAGCCTGGGCACCAACGACGCTGCCTCCTTCGACCAGCCGGCGTGGACTGACGAGCGGACGGGGGAGCGCCACAAAATGCACAGGGAGCCGGACGGGACATACCGCCAGGAGGATATCAGCAAATTTCAGCGGGCGGTGAAGGCGTTTCTCGCACTCATCCGAACCTGCAATCCCAAAGCGCGCATCGTATGGTGCTACGGAATGCTTGGTCTGGATCTGCAGCTGTGGCTGTGCGAGGCGGTCCTTGCATACGCGCGGGAGACGGGCGACGACAGGGTTTCCTATCTGCAGCTGCCGGACACGACCGCAGAGAGCGTCGGTTCGAGGGCGCATCCGGGGGAGCTGTGCCACCAAAAGGCGGCACAGGTGCTGGCGGGGTATCTCTCGAAGTTTTTATGACAGTTTCAGGGATGTCAGAACTGTTGCGCAATCCATATGATTTCTCTACAAGTTCATTGACTTTGCGGCTGTAAACCTCTACAATAATAGTGTAACCATGAAATAAAAAACGGAGGGATATTTTGTATGGGCAATGCAGATGCAAACAAGGAAATCTTATTTATGACGCCGGTTTTCAAGCAGATGATATGGGGCGGAAACAAGCTCGGGACGAAGTGGGGCTATGAGATTCCGGGCGACAATACCGGGGAGTGCTGGGCGGTGAGCGCGCATCCCAACGGGGACTGCACCGTGAAGGAGGGCACCTTTGCCGGAAAGACCCTGAGTCAGCTCTGGAGGGAGGAGCCGCAGATTTTTGGAAATGTGGAGGGGGACCGCTTTCCGCTTCTGATCAAGATTATCGACGCGAATGATGACCTGAGTATCCAGGTACACCCAGATGATGTGTACGCCAACGCAAATGAGCAGGGCTCTCTCGGAAAGACAGAGTGCTGGTATATTCTCGATGCACCTGAGGGGGCGACGCTTGTTATCGGCCACAACGCGCGCGACAATGCGGAGCTTGAGGACATGATTCAAAACGGCAGATGGGATGAATTTCTGCGTGAAGTCCCTGTGAAAAAGGGGGATTTTATCCAGATTGATCCCGGGACAGTCCACGCGATAAAGGGCGGGATCGAGATTCTCGAGACCCAGCAGAACTCCGACATTACATACCGCGTGTACGATTACGGGCGTCTCCAGGACGGAAAGCCGCGCGAGCTGCATATTGACAAGAGCATTGAAGTCATCACAGTGCCCGCAAAGTCGGTGGAGGAGAGTGTCATCAACGTTTCCGCGGACAGGAAGAACGAGATGAACCTGCTGATTTCGTGCAGCTACTATAAGGTGTGGAAACTGGATGTGGACGGCAGCATGGAGACGGAGCAGGACTATCCGTTCCTGATCCTGAGTGTCGTCGAGGGAGACGGCACAATCAATGGACAAGCGCTCAGGAAAGGCGACCACTTTATTCTGCCGAGCGGCTTTGGAAAGGCACAGTTTGCGGGAAAGATGGAGCTGATAGCGTCGACGGTGTGCTGAAAACCGTCAAATCAGATTGGGGAGCAATAAAATGTAACAGTTCAGCCATGCAAAATTGGATATGCAAAATGCTGTTGGGAGCTTGCT
>CAMWOK010000273.1 GCA_947175845.1 uncultured Lachnospiraceae bacterium
AGACCAGGGGATTGTACCAGTACAATCCCACGCACAGGCAGCGCACCAACGCCCACAGAGTGTCGCCGTGTCGAAAGTGCGTGTACTCGTGTGCGAGAATGTCTGTTTTCTGCGCGTCTGTCAACCGGATGTCCTCCGGCAGATACACGGCCGGGTGAAATACGCCGAACAGACACGGGCTGGTGACGCTGCCTGTCCGGTAGACGGGCAGCAGTTTGGCGCCTGTCGTTTCTGTCAGAATGCGGTCTTTTTTCAGCTGGCGCGCAAAGCGCAGATTTCCCCATACAAATATAAACGTGCAGGCAAATGCGCCAAAAAGCCAGATGCTAGACAGCACAATAAAAAGCGGCGGAAAACGGCGGGGGCTTTCCTGTTCTATATCGGATTCCGGTCGGATTTGCGCGGGTGCGCCGTCTGGTGAGCTGGCTGAGATTGTCTGACTGCTGTCGCCTGGGGATGTTTGACTGCTGCTGTCAGGGTGCACGCCTGTATCCTGCGCGGGTGCGCTGACAGCGGGATCCATGTTCGTGTTGTCAGAAATGCCTGCAGCCGTTGATGGAGCGATGGTCTGCTCGATTTTTTGTACAACGTTCAGTATGCTGATGGGTGATGGAAACTGCGGCAGCGGGACGATCAGTTTCAGCGCTGCGAGCAGCCAGAGCGCATATTTCAGGCAGGGGTTTATCTTTTTTTCCAGCAGGGCGGAGAGCGAAAGAAGCATGATGATGAGTGTCGAGGATGTCACAATGTGTTCAATCATCTTTGTCAACCGCCTCCTCCAGAATTTCATACAACTCTTTGATATCGCTGCCGCTTAAGTTTTTGCTTCGTATCAGGGTGTTTAACATCATCGAGACGGAGCCCTTGTACACTCTGTCGAGCAGGCTCTGTGTCTCGGCGGCCGCGCAGTCCTCCCGGCTGACGTTGGGATAATACTGTTTTGCCTTTTTCCCTTCCTCATAATGAAGGATCTGTTTGGTGACCATTCTCCCGAGCAGTGTGTTCACAGTGCTCTTGCTCCAGCCGGGATCGTCTTTCAGCGCGTGGTAGAGCTGCATAATGGTCCTGGGGCTCTCCTCCCAGAGTTTTTCCATGATGATCCACTCGCTGGGCTGCAGGGTGATTCGTTTTTTCATAAGACGGCGTCTCCTCTCTGCCGACTGTCTGCAATAGTGTTACTATAGTCGACCAAATACATTGTATAACAGGTGTGCTACTTGTGTCAACCTTTTTTGGAAATTTGCTGCAGACAATAATTTTTTGTGCATATTCTGACAAAACGTGCAAGGTGTGATATAATAAAAAGAAATATAATTGAAAGAGAGGTATTTTTATGCCGATAATGAATCAACCCTTTCAGGGACAACTTGGCGATATTCTCAAACTGGAACTGGCTTCTGGTTATCAATCTTTTACGATATTCTCAGCTTTTGCCAAAAACAGCGGAGTGCTGCGGCTGAAAGAGTCACTTGAGCGATTCCGCGCTTCTGGCGGGATAATCAGGGCATTTATCGGCATAGACCTCGATGGAACTTCATATGAAGCTTTATTAAATTTGTACCACCTATGCGATGAACTGTATGTCATACATTCAGAAAGTTTTTCTACCACATATCACAGCAAAATTTATCTGCTGGAAAATTCCGATAAAGCATGGTGTGCAGTCGGATCGAATAATCTGACGGGCGGTGGTTTGTGGACGAACTTCGAGAGCTGTTTTATACAGACATATCACCTTCCAAATGAGCGTGGCGAGCTCAATTCGATATATTCTGTAATAGACAGGTACACAAATCCTTCTTATGTATGTTCAGCGAAGATTTGTTCTGTTGATGACATAAACACGTTGTTCGATGCGAATTATATTACAAAGGAACTCGCGCAAAAGATTGATACAATCAGTAAACGCGTTACTCAAAAAGCGAAACAAAAGCAAAATTCTATCTTTGGGACAGAAGAAGTTACAATTCCTGCTATCATATCAGTTCAGAAGTCTCACATGCCGTTTGTGAAATCGAAAGGGAAGAATATAGATTTTATCATTGATCCATCCCCGGCGTTTACCAATGAACAGTTTTGGTTTGAGATGAGAAAATCTACCGGTGGATCCAGAAATATTCTCGATTTGTCAAAGCTTGGCCAGATTAAGGCTGGTTCAGTGGCGGGGACGCCCTATGAATATCCGGATCCGGAGCGAATGTACGGAGGCATCAAATTTTTTGACATTGATCCGGAAGACACGTCCCGGGAAAAGGACATCACTATCAATTATCTGGGAAAGGATTATTATCCCTCAACAATAAAATTTACACCGGACAACGGAACCTGGCGCATTCAGCTCAAGGGCGCTCCAAATGACAATTCTGACGAATTGTCAAAATATGGAAATCGAGGAGATTTTATACATAAGATTCTTGTATTTGAAAAAATCAGTACGGATTACTATGTGCTGTCACTGTTGGATGAAAGCGAGCTCGATCGGGTGAAATCTTTAAGCCGTGTCTGGGCAAGAAATGGAAGCGGGGCATCTTCAAAGGCGTATGGAATGCTGTAAATCGTTCTCAGGGAGGTTGAGAGATTTTTAAAAAAATCTCTCAACCTCCTGTTCACTGTAGAATTTAGAAAATGACAGTGCAATTTTTCGTAAATCGTTCCTGTCAATTGAATACAACATCCCTGCCAGTAAATCGATTTCAGCGATCAGTTCCTTTCTTGTTTTATGTGTTGAAAGTGAATAGGTTTCTATTTTTTCAAATAATGCATTCATTCTTGTATCTGATAGATATAACTTTTTCAGTCTGCTGTTGATATGTGTTTCCATCGTTGCGTGAATGCCCTGAAATGAGACAGATCGGTTATAACATTGTTCGTCAGGTACTGGAATCTGTCTGATGATTTTCTGTGTCAGATCCAATCCGGCCATCTTCAGTCTCACTATATAATCAAACACAATGGAGTTAAATACGCCTACGAGATGAAGCATTTTTTTCTCTGACAATTGAAGTACTTGTATGGATTGACATGCTGGCATAAATGGCAGAATGGTGGACAACATTGTCCTTCTGTTGGTTGCGGAAGTGAGGCTTCGCCACGCAATCACATACTCACCAGAAAAACTCTTCGATAGATTTTTCCATACTTCGCTCTGGATAAAAAATCTTGATTGTGGATATTCGCTTCCATCCACATCCTTAATTGGTCTTGCTGCTGCTTTATTCTTATACTTTTCCAGGTCAGGCATACCTTGAAATGTAGCGAATTTACCCGTATAAAGTTCAATAAATTTACCTTCATAAACAGGCAGATATCCAGGTTCTTCCCTTTTTATGATGCTTTTGGAATGATTTGTGAGATGAACCAGTCGGCCAAATTGACATTCTGGATAAATCAGGCCAAATACCTTATGATTATCATAGACTGAGAGTAAAAACTTCAGCTCCTCATTTGAGCGGATATTCGGTATCATTCCCGTCTCAGGGTTTAACTCATTTAATAACTGATGGGACAGTTCAATCTTCTCTCTACATCCAAATCCTTTGTAATCATCCAGATTCAAAGCCAGTCCAAGCTGCCTGTCATTTTTATTCTTAAAAAAAATAACTGAAAACTCTTCTCTCGAATCGATGTTAAATATTTTCCTGCGATTTGTAAACAAATATAATTCATATAAATGTTTATTTTCGGTAAGCTTCTTAAAAAACTGACTATATACAGGCATTTTTACAAGCGAAGATTTTACGATTATTCCGGCTGCACCACTCTTTCCTAACGAGTTTAGACATAACTCGGTAAATAATGCATAGGTATTTAACTCTCCACAGCTGGAATGTTCAAAAAAAGAGTCATTTTTGATGGTTGTTTTTGCCGTCTCATAATCCTGAATAAAGCCTTTATAATAACTTTGATTTAGCTGTGATGTCTGTTGCAGTAAAAGGTCTCTCTCTGTTCGGGTTCCGATAGCAATTCCCTGTGAAAAGTGGCGTAAAAATTTTTTTTCTTCAAATCTTATTTTTTCCCATGGAGGATTTCCAATTGCGATATCTATGTTCTGTTCTGGAAAAATTCCCATATTTATATGATAAAACCTGCCGGATAGAGCACATTTAAAAATTGACAGTGTATTTTTTCTTTCAGAATTTCTTAATAAAGGATTTCCCAATAGAACACGGAAACTGTCTGTCTGTAACCCTGCCTCATAAAATAACCGAAAACGTGTTATCAATACGGCAATGGGATCAACATCATATCCAAAAATGGCAGGGACAAGTTCCTGCTCTTTGCAGAGTTTACATGCGGATACCAAAAATGCACCTCCGCCACAAGAATAATCTGCTATTTTGAGCATTGACTTACGTTTTTCTTGATTGTAGTCCGCAATTGTTT
>CAMWOK010000274.1 GCA_947175845.1 uncultured Lachnospiraceae bacterium
TCCGGATATCAATGCTCCTGCTGCCCTTGTTGTCGCCCTTATTCCACTGCGCACTGTTCCCTTTATTAGAAAAATTCAGGTCGTCGTCTAAGAAGGTATCAATATCCCCGTTTGTAGTAACCGCCTTAAAATCAAACGCATTGTCCCCACAAAGCCGGATCTCCACCGAACCGTTGCTGCTCTCGATATTGAGATTTCCCGTCAGCTGTTCCAGCGCCAGGCCGATATCACCGCTGGTCGTCTGAATGTCTCCGCTGCCCTGGTCTGCCTTGATCGTGATGCTGCCGTTTGACGTTTTGACATCCCACACGCTGTCCACACCCTCCAGCCTCACATCGCCCGATATGGTTTTCACTGCGCGCGCGCCGCCTCCCGCAAGGATATTTACGTTTCCGTTCGAGCTTGTCACCGTGACGGTGCCATCGAGGCGTTTGACCGTGATATCCCCGCTCGTAGTCACAAGCTGCGTCTCCCCCGATATGGCATCCGATTCAATGTTTCCGTTGCTGGTTTTGATATCGGTTCTGCCGTTTATCCGGCTCAGCGTGATATCCCCGCTGACGCTCTCGATATCCATCTCACCCGCAAGCTGGCCTGCGTTGATATTTCCGTTGCTGGTCCTGATTTGAACCGCCCCGGGCGCACTGCCGGCGTCCGCACGGACAGTGTCCGCCTGAATATCCCCGCTGACGCAGCGGAGCGTTATGTTCTGCGCTGTGATATCTGGTATGGTGATGTCTCCGCTGCGCGTGACGGCCCGAAACGCATTTTCAAGCGCAATATCCATCTGCGATTCCACATCGCCGTTGACTGTCGCAATCGAAAGCTGTCCCTTGTAGGAGGCCGGCAGTCCGATCTCTGTGTAGCAGATCGGCGACCGCACGCCGCGCATTCCAATCTGAACCAGCTCGTTGCTGTCCCGCTTTTTTCCCTCAACCGCGATACTGCTGCCTGTCACCTGCACGGTGGAAAGTTCGTTCTCCTCGAGCGCAAGTTCGCTGTACTCCTTGACTGTCAGGTAATTCCCTTTGCTTTCATACAGATAGACGTCATTGTTGTTCATGTCATACCGGATCGAGACGCTGTCGATTCCGTCAAGCGAAACCTCCTTTTCCAGCAGAAGCTGCACACTGCTGTAGAGCTCATGTTTTGTTCCGCCGCCCCAATAGTTTATATGGAGGCTATGGCCTGACATGCCGTATGCGAACACACCGCACAGACTTGCAGTGAGAATACACAGCAGCACAAGTGCGCAGATTTTCATTTTTCTCATATTGGCAAACCCTCCGTTATATGTGCTTCTCCTCGTATTTCAGCTCATAGACCAGCGTCACAATCTTCTGGACGCACGCCGCAATCAGAAAGAGAATCCATGTGACTTCCGCTCTCCATGTCAGCAGCGTGATCCCAAAATAGAGCAGCACTGTGATGCTCCATATCAGCGAGCGGACGGATTTTAAGACAGCTTTCTCCTTATTGTCCAGATACCTTACCTCCTTGTACCGCTCGACCATATCCTGATTTTTCGTTTTGGAATAGGCCGGATACATGTTTGCTGCATAGACGAGCATGACCGTCGGCGGAATACAGATAACAATCGCAAGAACAAAACCGATAGATGTCATCGCGCCGTCACCGTAGTCCATAAACTCCGCCGTAAAACCGAAAAACAGAAAAACAGCCAACGCAAAGATATACAGGCCGACCGCGGACGCTGTCAGCAGCGCTTTTTTCTTTCTGTCCTCCTTTGGCAGCGCGAGCAGATTTTTCTCTGCGACCTCCGGGAACAGCTCTGTCACATCCCCGATTGACGCGATGACATTCTGATACGCGTCCTCCTCCGCGTGGCCGTCCGCCACCATATCATTGTATTTGTCAATGGCGCTCTGCATCATTTCCTGCTTTAAATCCAGCGCCATCCTCGTCCGCGGCGCATCGGCAAATATCTGGTTAAAATAGGCTTTGATTTTTTCATTCATGATTGCTCATCCTCCTCATCCATATTGCGGTTTCCCGATCATTTCAACAGTTTGTCAATGATTTTCTTTACCTCTTGCCATTCCTGCTTATACCCCTGGTACGCCATTCTGCCCTCGTCCGTTATGGCGTAATACCGGCGCCGGGCGCCGACTGTCTCGTCTCCCCAGTAGGTGCGGATGCAGCCGGCCTGCTCGAGCCGCCGGAACGCGGAGTAGAGCGTCGCTTCCTTCAACTCGTATGTGTTGTTGGTCTTCTTCATAATATCCTTGTTGATCTGGTATCCATAGCTGTCCTGCTCGAGCAGGCTAGAGAGTATGATTGCCTCCGTATGCCCCCTGAGAATGTCTGATGTGATTGACATGGTTCTCCTCCTTTCCATCAGAAATGCTGCAAATTGCTGTTTTTTGTCTGTAGATACACTATACCTCATATATACCTCGCCTGTCAATGTATATATTCTAAAAAAGTATATTTGTCAAAAAAGTATATTCCGCCAGGCAGGTACGCGCAAAAAAAGACACATGGAATCCATTCTGACTCCATGCGCCTTTTTATGCGCGCAGCTGGAACGCTGACTGCCCCTACGCCAATATCTGCCGCGCCACGTACACACCGCTGGCGGAGGCGTGGGAGAGCGAGTGCGTGACGCCGCTTCCGTCCCCAATCACATACAGTCCCCTGTATCTGGTCTCAAGGTTCTCGTCGATATCGACCTCCATGTTGTAGAACTTGACCTCCACACCGTACAGGAGGGTGTCGTCGTTCGCCGTGCCAGGCGCTATCTTGTCGAGCGCGTAAATCATCTCTATAATGCCGTCGAGAATCCGCTTGGGCAGCACGAGGCTCAAATCTCCGGGCGTTGCCGCCAGCGTCGGCGTGACAAGCCCCTCCTCGATGCGCTTGGTGTTGCTGCGCCGTCCGCGCACCAGATCGCCAAAGCGCTGCACAATGACGCCGCCGCCCAGCATGTTAGACAGTCTGGCGATACTCTCGCCGTAACCGTTGCTGTCCTTGAACGGCTCTGAGAAATGCTTGGCAACCAGCAGCGCAAAATTCGTGTTCTGGGTCTGCTTGTCGGCGCCCTCATAGCTGTGTCCGTTCACCGTGACTATGCCGTTCGTGTTCTCATTGACCACCATCCCCTTAGGATTCATGCAGAAGGTACGCACCCTGTCCTCAAATTTTTCCGTGCGGTACACGATCTTGCTCTCGTAGAGCTCGTCTGTCAGATGCGAGAAAATGACTGCCGGAAGCTCCACGCGCACGCCGATGTCCACGCGGTTTGACTTTGTCGGGATCGCGAGTTTTTCGCAGATGCTCTCCATCCACTTGCTGCCGCTTCTGCCAACAGAAATGACACACTTGTCACATTCGTAGCGCGCATCCCCACAGTGCACGCAATAGCCGCCGTCCGTCACCTCCACATCCGTGACTGGCGTGTCGAAGTAAAAATCCATTTTGTCTTTCATTTCCGCGTACAGATTTTCCAGCACGACATAGTTGATGTCGGTTCCCAGGTGGCGGACCGAGGCGTCGAGCAGGTTGAGCTTGTTCTGCAGACAGAGCTTTTTGAGATGCGTGCCCGCCGTCGAGTACATCCTGGTTCCCTCGCCGCCGTACTTCATGTTAATCTGGTCCACATACTCCATCAGCCTGATCGCCTCCGCCTTGCCGATATGCTCGTACAGCGTTCCGCCAAAATCGTTTGTAATATTGTACTTTCCGTCGGAAAAGGCGCCAGCGCCGCCAAATCCGCTCATAATCGAACAGCTCCTGCACTTGATACAGCTCTTCACCCTGTCCCCGTCGATCGGGCAATGGCGCTGGTCAAGCGCGTGCCCCGCCTCGAACACCGCTATTTTCAAGTCTTCATTTTTGTGTATCATCTCGTACGCCGAAAAGATGCCTCCCGGCCCTGCCCCGATTATAATCACATCATAACGCATAGGAATCCCCCGCTTTCTGTATTGTCAAATTTACCGGCAGCCATGTGTGTACGCGCTTCATCCTCGCACAATGTCCTGTCAGAACGCGTCATCTTTGCATCTTTGCCGAAACCTCTATGATACAGTATAACGAATTTTCCGGTTTTTGTACATTGAAATATTTTTTATTCCTCATTTTTGATGCTCAGATATCCATACCGCTTCCCATATATCAAAAACAAGGCAGGCGCTATCAGTTCTGCCGCCGACATTGCCAGCCAGATGCCGATCAAGCCCCAAAAACAGCAAAAGCACGAACATGGTGATCGGCATAAATATAAACGATCTGGAAAACGCAAGAACCGCCGAAACAACCCCGTTAGACAATGCGGCGAACATCCCGCTCGCAAAAAAATGAAACCCGATAAAGAACAGTGCGCTTGTGCAGAGCCTGCTTC
>CAMWOK010000275.1 GCA_947175845.1 uncultured Lachnospiraceae bacterium
ATGTCGCGGAGGTCGTCAACCAGTCGTTTCATAGCTTTATCGTGGGGCAGTGCACGGAGGCGGTGATTCTCGGGCTGCTCTGCATGGGCGGCATGATGGTGCTGAGGCTGCCGTACGCCGCGATGATTGGCTGTCTGGTCGGATTTACGGCGCTGATTCCGATTGCCGGGGCCTACATCGGCGCGGTTGTCGGCGCGTTTATGATATTCACAATCTCCCCGGTCAAAGCGATCGTCTTTGTCGTGTTTCTGGTGGCGCTGCAGCAGCTTGAGGGCAATCTGATATATCCGCGCGTGGTCGGATCGTCCATCGGTCTTCCGGGCGTGTGGGTGCTCGCGGCTGTGACCGTGGGCGGCGGTGTGCTGGGCATCGGCGGTATGCTGCTGGGCGTTCCGTTGGCGGCGGCTGTGTATCAGCTTGTGAAAAATGAGCTGAACGCGTCGTAGCGTGCCAACGGCTGTCAATTCAAAAGAAACTGTGCGTACACAGTATATTTGTCATAGTCCCTGGTGTCTCTGAAATCCATAATCTGTTTTTGGATTCTGTAGACACCAGGGTCAAGTGTCCCATATATCCATGTCCAGTCAATCTCCTGTTCTGTGGTGTCCTTTTTGGCAATGCTCCAGGCAACTTCATGAAAGCCATAGTTGTCAGGAATGACAGGGACTTCTTCCCATGTATTTTCTTTCAAAATTTCGAGAACAAAGTCAGATCCATATTCCAGATTGCCGGTCGGTGCTTTTTCGTCGTACTGCTCGAACACCAGCGTCGCGCCTGAGGGGGTTATCGCTTTCAGGGTGACATAGAGTCCGATTTTGTCCGCTTCAGATTCAGAACTGCGGATAAATGCGCCGCCCTCTTTGATGGAGGTGTCATAGGACAGCGTGTTGAGAATGTCCATCACCTGCGCATCGCAGGCGTCCCACCAGCTGTCCACCTCACAGGCGAGAGCGACAATGCCGGAATAGTTGTCATGGAAAGTGATAAAGTCCCAGTGTGCGTGATTGTCATAGGTGCCTATACTGACTGTGTTTCCGGCGATTGTCGTGGTCTCTTGGGCAAGCCCGGTTCCGCAGACGCCAAAGGAGTCAAAATAGGCGAGATCGATGCAGCCCTCCGCGGCGTTTTCCGGATAAAAGCGGATTCCGTACAGACCGTTTGTTGGCAGCTGGCTGTCCATGGGATGGGTTTCATAGCGCCAGCCTGCGGGGATGGACAAAGAGAGCTTTCCGTAGGGGCCGCCCTGCTCGACTGTTGTGCTGGCAGAGCTGAGCGGCAGAGCATCCGCTGCGCCCTGCTCTGTGCGTTTGGATGTATCCGATGCATTCTGTTCATCTGGAAGCGCGTGTTCCTCTGTGGACTGAGCTGGATTGTCTATGGCCGGATCGGGCGGCACGGCGTTTGCGCACCCGCTGAGCAGCAGACTTATAGACAGGATGGAGGACAAAAATGGTTTTATCAGGTTTCTTTTCATAATCAATCATCTCCTTATACTATGTAAGACGGAGAATGCGCGGGATGGTTGCATGGGAGCGTTTTTATTTCTTAGAAAAAGGTTCTGCGGCTTGTTGCGCAGGTGCATTTGTGATATGCTTGAGATGTCAAAAGGCATTTCAGAACGGAGGGCGCTATGAATTATCTGAATACAGAGGAAGCATATCTGTTGTTTCAAAAGGCAGTGAAGAATAATTTTTTTGTCGATAAGAGTATGCTGATTGCTGCGGTGTCAGACAGAATCGGAACAGACAGCGGGTATTTGTGCATTACACGCCCGCGGCGCTTTGGCAAGTCCATCAATGCGCAGATGCTCGGTGCATACTACGCAAAGGGCACAGACAGTTTCTGCCTGTTTGAACATCTGAATATTGCAGGTGCACAAGCCTGTCAGAGGCACAGGAACAGTCACAATGTGATTTTTGCCGACATGAGCAGGCGCCCTGACTTCTGCAGCAGTTATCAGGAGTATATTTCTGCATTTATAGCGGGGCTTCGGGAGGATTTGGAGGAAGCGTACCCTGCGCTTTGCAGGAAAACGTATCATTCTGTCAGTCAGATGTTTCGCGACAGCAGGGAGTTATTTGTCTTTATATTAGATGAGTGGGATTCTGTCTTTTACCAGGATTTTATGACCGATGCGGACAAGTGCGCCTATCTTTCCTTTTTGAGGAATCTGCTCAAGGACCAGCCTTACGTGGAGCTTGCGTACTTGACGGGAGTGCTTCCCGTTGCGAAATATTCGAGCGGTTCCGAGTTGAATATGTTTGATGAATATAATTTTATGAATGATACAGTCTACGACTTATATTTTGGATTTTCGGAGCAGGAGGTGCGCGCTCTGTGCGAGAAACACGCCAGTTCTGTGTCCTTTGCGGAGTTAAAAAAGTGGTATGATGGCTATTTTTTGAGCGATGGCGGAAGTCTGTTCAATCCGCGATCGGTTGTGAAAGCACTGGCGCGCGGTGTGTGTCTGAATTACTGGACGGAGACAGGCCCCATGAACGAGATCGCCAACTGCATTGAACACAACACGGCGGCAGTGCGGGAAGATATCGTAAAAATGGCTGCGGGAATTCCGGTCGAGGTGGAGCTTGAAGGATACAGCGCATCCGAGTTACAGCTCAACACAAGGGACGAGATTCTGTCGGCCATGGTGGTGTTCGGTTTTCTGACGTATTATGACGGGTATCTGCGCATTCCCAATCATGAGCTGATGGAAAAATATCAGAGAGTGCTCGCGCGGGACAGTATGGGAGAAATCAAGGAGATTGTGGACAGTTCCCGCCAGATGGTGGAGGCGACATTGGCGGAAGATTCCGATAAGGTTGCCGGGATGCTAGAACATGTGCATGACCGGGAAATTTCTTTTTTACAGTACAATGATGAAAATGCATTGTCATGTGTTATTACACTGTGCTATCTGTATGCGCGAAAGGATTTTATCGTTGAGCGGGAGGCGAAGAGTGGAAAAGGGTACTGTGATTATTTGTTTCTTCCAAAAAGGAGTGGGAATCCGGCAGTTATACTGGAACTCAAAGTAGATGACACCTGCGACAATGCAATCGCGCAGATTAAGAAGCGCAACTATGTGCAAAAGGCAGAACCGTATGCCAATGAGGTCTTGCTGGTCGGAATCGGCTATGACAGGACAGAGAAAACACACCGCTGTAAAATAGAACGAATAGAGAGTGTCAATTGGAAGGAGCTGTGATAGATGCAGCTCCTTCCAATTTTTAAAGTGCAGCCACAGTTTTCGTTACAATTCGGTTACACCGCAGTCACTTGTTTTGTGGCATAATAAGATCATGAGGAGGACGGTAAGGATGGATATCAAAATTCTGGTAATCGAGGACGAGGAGGCAATCAACAGTGTTATCAGCATGAGTTTGCGCGCGACAGGGTATCAGGTGACTTCGTGCTTTGACGGTGATGCGGCGAGCGCGTCTCTTGCAAAACGGCATGACTATAGCCTTGCGGTGGTTGATATTATGCTGCCGGGAAAGGATGGTTTTGCACTGCTTCCTGAGCTGCGCAGTTACGGGATTCCAGTCATTTTTCTCACGGCGAGAGGCGATCTGGCCGACAAGGTGAGGGGGCTGACACAGGGAGCTGAGGACTATATGACCAAACCTTTTGAAATGCTGGAACTGCTGGTCAGAATCGACAAGATACTAAATCGAAACAGTACGTATGATGCGGACATCTGTATTCGGGATGTAGTGATACACACGCAGCGGCGGACTGTCACAAAAAATGGAAAAGAAATCCATCTGAAACCTATGGAATTTGACTGTCTGGTGATGCTGGCGCGCAACAAGAACAAGGCGCTGACGCGGAGCCAGCTGCTGGGTGCACTTTGGGGGATGGAATTTGAGGGGGAAACGAGAACCGTGGATGCCCATATAGGACGCATTCGCAGGAAACTGGGATTTGAGGATGTTATCAGAACCATTCCCAGAGTCGGATATCGGCTGGAGGCGGAGGAATGAAACTGTTTCACAGGATATATGTGCAGGTCTTTGTCGGGATGACTGCGCTGGCGGCAGGTATTTTGTTCTTTCTGCTCACTGCAATGTTCCGGCAAAGTCTGTCGGATGCCAGAAAGTATGGAACGGAGGCATTCAGAAACAAGGTGTCGGTTCTTCGGGATTACGTGCAGCAGGAGACAGCCGGGCATGTGCATAAGGTTGTTGTGGATGCAGTCCTTGTCAACGGTTTTTCTGAGCTTTTCGAGGCGCAGGGCGTATTGTGGAGAGAGGGCGAGGAGGTGCGAAATACCTCGACTTATGTGGTTGAACAGCATTTGCTCAAAGCTATGTCCTGCAACTCTGGTCA
>CAMWOK010000276.1 GCA_947175845.1 uncultured Lachnospiraceae bacterium
TTACGGAGGTGCCGTGGCGGGATTTCGACAGGCATGAGCTTGCCAGGGCAGTGGAGGCGTATCAGAGCAGGGACCGGAGGTATGGGCTTGTGAAGGAGGAGTAGGAAATGGCTTCTAATATTCTTGGAAAAATAAGCAGGGAGCGGACAATCAGTGCAGTTGTCATCGTGATTGCAGCGCTGGCTTCCATCCTTCCCGGAGGAGTGATACTGGCAGCGGTGCTGTGTGTTATTTCCGTGATCGGTTTTTTGGAGCTGACAAAGGTCTGTGGTGTCAGACAGGAGGGGGCGGCTGGGCCAAATGCGCTGGAGATTGCCGGGATTGTGGTTGTGACAGGCTATTATGCGGCGCTCTGTCTGACACATCCAGCAAAGGAGGCGGAAGCGTATCTTTCTTCGACTGGGTTTTCTGTGCTGGATACAGGCATGATGATTTCCCTGTTCTTTTCCCTGATCCTGCTGATGTCGGTGTATGTGTTTGCATATCCGAAATTTCACGCCAATCAGGTGATGAACACATACTTTTCCTTGATCTATGCGCCGGTTATGCTGTCGTTTGTGTTTCTGACAAGGCAGCTTGAGAATGGGATTTATCTGGTGTGGATGATTTTTATCAGTTCATGGATATCGGACACCTTTGCGTATCTGACCGGCGTGATGATTGGGAGGCACAAGCTGGCGCCGGTTCTGAGTCCCAAAAAGTCGATCGAGGGATCGGTGGGCGGTATTGTGGGAGCGGCGCTGTTTGGTGCGCTGTTTGGGATGTATATGGATCGGGTGCTTGGACTGGAACGGTTTGCAGTGATACTGGCTGTGGTGGGCGGCGTTGGTTCTGTCATATCCCAGGTGGGGGATCTGGCTGCATCTGCCATCAAGAGAAACCACGATATCAAGGATTACGGCAAACTGATACCGGGACACGGCGGTATTATGGATCGGTTTGACAGTGTGATTTTTACTGCGCCGATCACGTATTTTTTGATTATTCTGCTGATGCGATAGCGCGGCGGCATTCAATCCGGGTGATATAGGGAGCATGGATGAATCATTTTGTGAATATAATAAGGAGGAGAACGCGGTGAAAAAGATAGCAGTACTGGGTTCTACTGGCTCGATTGGCACACAGACGCTGGAGATCGTGCGCGACCATCCAAAGCTGCAGGTGGCAGGGCTGGCGGCAGGAGCCAATGTGGATTTGCTGGAAAGGCAGGTGCGGGAGTTCCGGCCGCGGCTGGTGTCGCTCCAAAGTGAGGCGGACTGTAAAGAGCTGCGCACAAGGCTGGCTGACATGGATGTGCAGGTGCTGCCAGGCATGGAGGGACTGCTTGCCATCGCTGAGATGGAAGAGTCAGAGATGCTGGTGACGGCCATCGTGGGTATGATCGGTATCCGGCCGACGATCGCTGCGATCAGAAAGCGAAAAGATATAGCGCTTGCGAACAAGGAGACGCTGGTGACGGCAGGGCACATTATCATGCCGCTTGCTGCCGAGATGGGGGTGTCCATTCTTCCGGTTGACAGTGAGCACAGCGCAATTTTTCAGGCGCTTCAGGGAGAGCGCAGGGACAGGGTCAGCAAACTGATCATCACGGCGTCAGGAGGACCGTTCCGGGGCTGGAACAGGCAGGCGCTCGAGAAGGTACAGCGCGAGGATGCGCTGAGACATCCAAACTGGTCAATGGGCCACAAAATCACGATCGATTCCGCGACGCTGGTAAACAAGGGGCTGGAGGTCATGGAGGCGAGATGGCTTTTTGATGTGGATCTGGACAGGATTCAGGTGGTGGTTCACCCGCAGAGTATCATTCATTCGATGGTGGAGTATGTGGACGGCGGGATTATCGCGCAGCTTGGCACGCCGGACATGAAGCTGCCGATACAGTATGCCCTGTTTTATCCCGACAGGCGTCCGCTCGCTGGAAAGCGCGTTGATTTCTATGCGCTCGGCAGCATCACCTTTGAGCGGCCGGATCCGGAGACGTTTACGGGTTTTGGGCTTGCGCTGCGGGCTGCTGCGGAGGGCGGGAGCATACCGACGGTTTTCAACGCGGCGAACGAGAAGGCAGTGAGTCTGTTTCTGGACAGAAAGATCCGTTTTCCGGAGATTCCTGAGATCATTGAGATGTGCATGGATGCGCATGTCAGAATAGACAATCCCAGCGTGGAAGAAATTCTGAGGACAGAGCAGGAGACGTACGAGCGGATTTGTACAAAGTTTTAACAGGGAGGAAAAAATAAGGGAATGATTGTCACAATTATAGTGTTTGTGCTGATATTTGGGGTGGTGGTGATCGCGCATGAGCTCGGTCACTTTCTGGTCGCAAAGCTGAACGGCATCCGGGTATTACAGTTCTCGATCGGGATGGGGCCGGACATAGTCAGGTTCACAAAAGGGGGAACGAAGTATGTGCTCAAACTCCTGCCCATTGGCGGGGCCTGTATGTTTGAGGGCGAGGATGGTATTTATACGGCTGCCAGGGATGGTGATGGGGGGACGGAAACGAAACCGGAGGGCGCTTTTAACGATGCAAATGTCTGGTCGAGGATTGCAACTGTTTTTGCAGGCCCCTTTTTTAATATCATTCTGGCATATCTGCTCTCGCTGATCGTGGTTGGCTTCTCCGGTGTGTCCATCTCCACGATCAATTCGCTGACGGAGGGGTATCCGGCGGCGGAGGCAGGTCTTCAGGAAGGAGACCTCATCACGCGGATCGACGGGGAGCGGGTATATCTGAGCGACGAGGTTTCGTTTGTGTCTGCCACGAGCAGTGGAAAGCCGATGGAGATCCAGTTTCAGCGCGATGGCAAAAAGTATAGCACTGTGGTTACGCCGAAGTTCAGCGAGCAGGACAATCGGTACTATATTGGGTTTACGATAGGAGAGGCTGTGGAGTGCAGAGGGCTTGGCCTGATCAAGTACAGTGCATGTCAGGTGCGTTACTGGTTTAAGATCACGCTCAAGAGCCTGTTGATGCTGGTGCAGGGAAAGCTGTCTGCAAATGACCTGTCAGGTCCGGTTGGAATTGCCGCGACGATCGACGAGACAATCGAGCAGACCACGCCATATGGACTTTCGACAGTGGTTCTGACGATGATTAACTTTGCGGTGCTGCTCAGTGTCAATCTCGGAATCATGAATCTGCTGCCACTGCCGGCGCTCGACGGCGGGAGACTGCTGTTTATGCTGATAGAGGTGGTGCGCGGTAAGCCGGTGTCCCCCGATAAAGAGGGGTTGGTACACTTTATTGGATTTGTAGCGCTGATGATACTGATGGTATTTGTGTTGTACAATGATATTACCAGATTGTTTGTCCGCTGATAAGACAAAGAGATTATCAGATTGTTTGTCCGCTGATAAGACAATAAGATTACCAGATTGTTTGTCCACGGATGAGAAATAGAGATGGAGGCAGGATATGTACAGGAATCATACGAAAGCGGTTCGGATCGGAGACAGGGTTATCGGCGGGGGGAACCCGATTCTGATCCAATCGATGACCAATACAAAGACGAGCGATGTGGCAGCGACGGTGGCGCAGATCCAGCGGCTTGCCGAGGCCGGATGCGAGATTGTGCGGTGCACGGTGCCGGACATGGAAGCGGCGGGAGCGATCGCGCAGATTAAGAAGGAAATCTCGATTCCGCTGGTGGCGGACATCCACTTTGACTACAGGATGGCAATCGCTGCCATGGAAAACGGTGTGGATAAGATTCGCATTAATCCCGGGAATATCGGAAGCCGGGAGAAGGTTGCAGCGGTGGTGCGTGCTGCCAGGGAGCGCAGCATCCCAATCCGGGTTGGAGTCAACAGCGGTTCGCTGGAACGGGAGCTGGTGGAGAAATACAATGGTGTCACAGCCGAGGGAATTGTCGAGAGCGCGCTTGACAAGGTGCATATTATCGAGGATTTGGGCTATGACAACATGGTGATCAGCATCAAGTCCTCCGATGTGATGATGAGCGTCAAAGCGCACGAGCTGCTCGCGGACAGGACACCATATCCGCTTCATGTAGGTATCACGGAGGCAGGGACTTTGATAAGCGGCAACATCAAGTCAGCGGTCGGTCTTGGCATAATATTAAATGAGGGAATTGGTGATACCATCAGAGTGTCTCTCACAGGGGATCCGGTCGAGGAGATCAAGTCTGCAAAGCTGATCCTGCGCGCGCTGGGGCTGCGCAGGGGCGGGGTCGAGGTGGTCTCATGTCCGACATGTGGACGGACGAATATCGATCTGATCGGGCTTGCAAACCAGGTGGAGACGCTGGTGCAGGGGTAGGCCCGGGATATCAAGGTGGGAGTGATGGGCTGTGGTGT
>CAMWOK010000277.1 GCA_947175845.1 uncultured Lachnospiraceae bacterium
TAGTGGTACTCTTTCATATATATTCCTATAGATGTTGTAATAATTGCTTAAAATTTACTATGTTCTATTGTCCGTTTTTTCAATCCAAAAGTCAATAAATTTTTCGGAATTTTTTTTAAATTAACAAAAAACCGTCTATTTCACGAAAAATGGACTTATTTTAGGTATTTCATTAGTATTTTCTGCAAAACATCCACATCGATCGGCTTGGTCATGAAATCATCAAACCCTTTCCTGATATAGTCTTCGCGCGCGCCCGCTATGGCGTTTGCGGTGAGGACAACAATCGGTGTGCTATGGCTTGCGCTCTGCGCATTCTGGTGCAGATACTGCATCAGCTCCGTACCGCTCACATCCGGCATCATGTCATCTGTGAGAATCAGGTCGTACACATGTGTGTCCAGATGCTCCATCGCAGCCTTTCCGCCGCCTGCGCGGTCCACATCAATATCGATCATTTCCAGGATGGATGCGATCACCTCGAGATTCATCTCATTGTCATCGACCACATAGACGCGCTTGCCCGGAAAACGCATGTCCTCGAGGCTCACCCCGCTCTCCTCGGCCGTCTCGCTGCTAAGAAGCTCGAAGCGCTTTCTGTAATTGCCTATGGGCACATCCGAGACAATCTTCTGCGGAATCGTCACATTGAAGCTGGATCCCTTTCCGTACTCGCTCTCCACACTGATCCTGCCGTCCATCAGCGCCGCAAGGCGGGAGGCGATACTCAGCCCCAGCCCCGAGCCCTCGACGCTCCTGTTCTTGAGCCGGTCGAGCCGCTCAAACTCGACAAAAAGCTTTGACAAGTCCTCTTTTTTGATCCCGACGCCGCTGTCGGATACCCGGATATCGAGCAGCAGCGAATCCTCGTCAATGTATCTGGACACGTTCTGTCTCCTGATGCCAAGCTCCACCCAGCCTGTCTTGGTGTACTTTACAGCGTTCGTCATCAGGTTGAGTATGATCTGTTTGATGCGCACCTCGTCCCCGTAGAGCAGATCGGGAATCTCGCCGTCGATGTCGAGCCGCAGCTCAAGTCCGGCGTTGGCGGCGCGCTCCCGCATCATCGCCACAACGTCATTGAGCAGGGAGGAGAGTGAATAATCCGAAGCGACGATGTCCATCTTCCCGGTCTCGATCTTCGAGAAGTCCAGGATATCATTGATCAGCGCAAGGAGCGTCCTGCCAGCGCTCTGTATGTCGGAGGTGTACTTTTTGATGATCCCCTTCTCCGTCTCGTGCATGATCAGCTCATTCATGCCAAGAATGGCGTTGAGCGGCGTGCGTATCTCGTGGGACATGTGTGTCAGAAAGCGGCTCTTCTGCTCGCTCGCCTCCTGCGCTGCCATCTTGTCCCGCTCCATGATGACATGGTCTGCCTCCTCCCGCATCCGCTTGCGCTCATTGCGGTTGCGCACAATCCAGAACAGCATGCTGCCGCCAAAGACCACAAGCCCGTACCCAAATATGAGTGAGCACGGATAAATGACCTCGTACCAGTAAAATCCCACGCTCGCCATAACCGTCCCTGCCAGCGCGGCAAATCCCAGAACCACATCGGCGGACGGCATATGCTTCTCCTGCAGAAAACTCAGCGCACAGGCGCCTGCATCAACCACAAGAAGCGCGTGCACAAACGGATAAAAATCAGATATGTTCCGCCCCAGGAACATGTAGGATACCACGCCTGCCGCAGCGAGCAGAAAGTGGCTGGCCGCCAGCGCCTCGTAGCGCTTCTGCCCGGGAAAGAATGCATGTTCCACAAAATGCAGAACCGGAATCGGCAGCATGACCAGCGAGAGGTTGTTCAGCCAGCTCACGAGCGCGATCCGCTCCAGAAAAATTTCCAGGCAGCCGCAGTCCGTCCCCAGATAAATCACCGCCAGTATCAGGAAGAATGTGAGCCATCTGAGCGGCCGGATATCCTGCGTCTTGTCGATCAGAATGGACGAATGGCTTGTGATCAGGCACATCACGATAATCACGAGAACCGCCGCACAGACGATCAGGCTGCCGCGCGACTCCATCAGAATGTAGCGCATCATGCCATACCGGTCACCGATCGCCACGAACTGAACGGTGGTGCTCGCCGCGCCCGCCGCATTGTCGAGCGCGATTGTGATCGTGTCGCCCTCTTTCATGCCCGCAGTCGGAATCTGATGCAGCATGTACATGCGCCTGCTGTGCGTGCGGTACTCCTCCCGGAAATGATATTCGTACCACACCGCGCCATTGACGCGGACGACAACGTCAAGCGCCCTTGCGCGAAAACACAGATACTCGTCCAGAACAGGCGTGAAATCAAGGGTCTTTGTGATTGCCGCACTGCCGCCATCCGTCTCAATCTGCAGATAGTGCTGCGCGCGCGGTACAACCTTCTTCGGCGCTCCCGTCCCGTCCGTCCGGTCTGTATACTGCCAGTTGTCCCCAAACCACACTTCATTTTTTCCGCTGTTATTAAAATGACTCTGCACAGGTGCTCTCAGGCAGATCAGCACTGTCGTGATAAAGACGCCGATAAAAAAAGCACCATATGCCACCCTCGTCACAAAACGCAGATCAATCTTCTTGTCGTTCATAGCAAACCTCATCCACTTTTATTTTTGTCCACCGCCATCACCCACAGATAACCAATGCCGTACACTGTCTTGATATAATTGCACGCATCCAGTTTATTGCTGAGCATATGCACCGCCTCCGCCAGCGCTGTCTCATCCATGCACAGGACGCTGCTCTCGGATTTTAATTTGTCCACCAGCGCTTTTTTCTTGAGCACAATCCCCTTATTTTCCACCAGGTTGCGCAGCAGACACTGCTCGAGCCGGTTGAGCCTCACTCTTCTGCCCGCGACGCGATACTCCCCGTCGTCAAAGTCAAACAGGTAGTCATCAATCGCCACAACATGCTCACCGATGATGCTTTTCCTGCTGCCTGCCCCGATCGCCTCAAACCTGCTGATTGCGCGGAAACTGGAATTTCTCTTGCCGCGCTTAAACTGCGTCCAGACCTTCGCCTTGAGGACCGATACATTAAAGGGTTTGGTGATATAGTCGACCACCCCCTGCTCATACAGCTTTGACAAATCAGGTTTCCTGTCATTTGAAACCATCAGGATAACCGGCGCGCCGCTGGAGGGGTAGATGCCAAGCCCCAGGTCGTAAATCAGTTCGTTGCCATCCCCGTCCGGCAGTTCTGTGTCGATGATGATCTGCTGGTACTGCTCACTTTCCAGCAGGGCAGCTGCCGCCTCGACTGTACCACAGCTGAAAGCATGTGTCTCACTGTCCGCGAGCGCCCTGCACAGCCGCTCTGCCAGCATAAAATCAGCCTCAATAATCAATATCTTATTCATTTTGAATTCCCTCTACACTTTTACAGACAGCCCCCGGAGCTGTGCACATCCGCTGACTGTCTGCCTGATTCTTTCCTGATCCTGTCCACCCGGAAACTATTTTTATAACGATTTCTATATACAAAGTATAGTACTTAACGACTGTTTTATCAACAAAATAATCGAAATTGTCAAGAAATTCAGCATATTATACATTTTTCGCAACGTGTTGGAGAATATTATAGCGCGTGTTACTGTGCCAGCATTCCCGCGAGGACAACACTCGCCGCAAGCCCGGCAAAAGTGGACAGCAGCGCCCCTGCAAGCGTCCATCTCGTCCTTGTGACCTTTGCCGCCATAAAATACACAGACATCGTGTAGAACACCGTCTCTGTGCTCGCGAGTGCGAGGGATGTGGCAATGCCCGCAAAGGAGTCTGTTCCATACTCCTTGAAAATGTCGAGCGCAAGGCCTGTCGCCGCGGACGCAGAGAAGAGCTTCACCACAAAAAGAGAGACCAGCTCATTTGGAAAACCGTCGGAAAACAGGGCGATGACGCGCCCGATCAGACCACCTGCAAACTCGAGAAACCCGGACGCGCGCAGCACGCCGACCGCAATCATCAGCCCGATCAGGGTCGGCACAATCCCTGCGACGGTCTTCATGCCATCCCTGGCCCCCCTGGTAAAGCTGGCGTAGATATCCTTCTTCTGTGACAGCCCCATCGCTACAATGTAAAAAATCAGTGCTGGTATCAGCATGTTTGATATCCGGGTCATGGACGACGCTCCTGTAAACGGTATTGTATTAATGTATATTCTGGAATAAACACAATTATGTGTCCGCGCGCAGCCCTGTTCCTTTTTAAATGGCCGAAATTAGTACCATTGTACTATGCCATAAGCCCGGATTTCAGTATATAGTTATACTCACGACAGCTGAAATCTGCCGTGAGTAT
>CAMWOK010000278.1 GCA_947175845.1 uncultured Lachnospiraceae bacterium
TTTCTGTCGCACTCTGACTCAGCTTCTTTGTCAACTCACTGCTCCTGGTGGTGCGGCTGCTCAAGAAGCCACAAATGCCTGATCTTCCATGGATATCTGAATAGCCATTGCTTCCTGTTGTGCTATGACTTCCTGCTCTACCATGGTTTCCTGCTCCGCCATAGCTTCCTACTTTTCCACAGATTCCCTCTCTTCCATGAATTCCCTTTCTTCCACAAATTCCTGAACTTCCATAACTTCCCCTCACCAGCTTCCAGCATTTTGCGATGTCCAGCACAAAAAACAGCACTGCCGCAAGCACTGCAAATGCCAGCGCTGCCCCCAGAAAGAAATATGACACACCTGTCATTATTTCGACACTCATCCCTACCCTGTTCACGCTTGTCTGTCCTCCATCCCAATCAATATTTTATCCGATATGTTGCGCGCACCATCTTGTGCGCGCCGTCGATGATCCATCGGATTGTCTCAATTTCCTGCTGCGTGGCGCTTGTCGCCCCCTGTTCCATCTGCTGCATATCCTGTTCAATCCTGTCGAGCATGGTGATAATTTCGCTGCTTGTCACTCCGTCTTCCATGAAATACCGGACATACTCCACCACACGCGTCGCAATCTCGCGGTAGATGCGCAGCGTGATGATCTCCCTGTCTGGCTCTATGTCGTTGAGCGCTTTGAGCTCTGCAAGACTTCGCCAGTATGCCCCGTACATCGTCGCGTCTGTGCCGTCAATCTGGGCAGCGACCACATTTTTGTAAAATGTGCCGATCTCCACATAGAGTCTGCACCGCCTGTACTCGGGCGCTTTAGCCTTATTGCTGGCATAGGATTCCATCGCTGTCTGAAACCAGCTGACCGCCCTTGCCTGCCGGTTCTCCTCGTGTTCATAGTAGTACCAGTACGCGTTTCCCATCTCGTAACAGAAATCGGCATATGCGCCGGGATTCTTTTTCTTGAAATTTTGCAGATACTGCTGTGTGCTGATGCCGTGCCTGAGGAGCAGATCCTCCTCCACATCACTGAACACGCCATCCTCAACCGCCCTGGTGTAAAATCCATGATATGCATCCGGCCTGCTCCCGTCGACCGCCGCAGCGTCCAGATACAGTCTGCATGCCTCCACGGAATCGGACGAGATCTGCGCCATGTGCAGCATATTCTGGTATTCGCTGCCCTGCTTTCTGCCCGCCGCCACTAAGAAACCCAGCCCGCTTACTGCACATACAAGGGAAATTACCACGGACGCGCCAAAAAGCCTGAGCCTGGCGCGGTATCGGCGCTGTGCCTGTGTCTCGAGATCTCTGTAATGTGTGAGATCATAACGGAGTTCCCGGACATTCTGATACCGGTCATCCGGATTTTTCTGTGTGCATTTTTGTATGATGCACTCAAGCCCTGTGGACAGCATAGGATTCCACCTGGTGATCGGATAGATCGCATACGGAGGCTCGGACGGATTGTGCCCGGTAACGAGATGATAAAGCGTCGCTCCAAGACAGTAGATGTCTGTGCGGGCATCTGTCTGTCCCATGCCGCCAAACTGCTCCGGGGCAGCATATCCATTTGTTCCAAGACAGCAGGTGTCCGCCACATTGCGCTCCTTGAACTCCCGCGCTGTGCCAAAATCGATCAGAACGACATTTCCGTCCGATTTGAGCATGATGTTGGAGGGCTTCATATCGCGGTAAATGATCGGCGCCGGCCGCGCGTGCAGATAATCCAGCACGTCGCACAGCTGCAGCGCCCAGTCCGCCACTTTTTCCTGCGTCTGTGCGCCCTCCTCCGCAAGGAGCCTTTCGAGTGTGTTCCCTTCAATATAATCCATAACAATAAGGAAATTTTCATCAGAATCGATGACATCTACGATACTTGGAAGATTTGGATGTTTGAGTTTTTTCAGCAGGTCTGTCTCCACGAGCAGACTCTGCCGCAGGAGGTTGAAGTCCCTGTTCAGGGACTTGCGCACCTCCTTGACCGCCCACGGCTTGTTTGCCTTCTCATTGATGGCAAGATACACATTGCTCATGCCGCCATGGCCGATCTCATTGAGTATTTTATACTTTCCGTCGATGACGGAACCTATTTTTAACATATATTTTATCCTATTTATTCTATCACGATTCCGGCGCGTTTGTCGCCTTGATCAGGATTGCGGATATGTTGTCCCGCTCTCCCCGCGCCTTTATGTTCTCAATCACATACCGGAGCCGGCCGTTCATGAAATGCGAATTGTTCAGTCGGTTGGCGACAAACCACTCCATTCCCTCGAGTGCCGTATGACAGTACTCGTAGAGTTCCCCGTCCGCCAGTTTGTGCCGGAACCCGTCCGAACAGACCAGAAATGTGTCATCATCATAGAAATCTCCCATCAGGAAATCGGGATTCACACTGCCCACAGTGCCGATGCACTGCAGCAGAACATTTCTGCGCGAATCCGTCTGCGCCTGCTCCGGTGTCATGTGCCCGAGCGCGACCTCCCGCGCCACATAGGTCTGGTCGGCGGTCAGCTGTTCCATGCCGTTTCCCATCACATAGATGCGGCAGTCCCCCACATGTGAGATGTAATAGCGCCCTTCGAGCAGCAGCATCGCTGTGAGCGTCGTTCCCATCGCCGCATTCTGTCCCTTGCTGTAATCCATGATTCTGATATTACATTCGTTGGCGAGCTGGTGCCACACCTGCTCCAGCGCCCTCTCCGAAAAACCCTTTGCCAGCATCTGCGGCAGATCGCGCAGAAACCACTGCTCATACGCGCGGACCACGGCAGCGCTCGCCACTTCGCCCTGTTCTAGGCCGCCCATTCCGTCGCACAGAATCGCAAAAGCCGCCTCTCCGCAAATTGTGTTGGCAACCTTCACTGTCAGGCTGTCCTGATTGACAGGTTTCGTCGTGCCTGCATCCGTGTGCGCTGCCACTGTATAATGCCACCTCATATTCCCCTCTACTCCTATTCCCCTCTACTCCTACTTCAACCGAAATTCAAACACTTCATCCGCAAGCTGCATCAGACAGCCATCCGCAAGCTTCCGGTACTCGTTGTCTGCAAGTTTTTTCCCATTTACAAACGTATGGTTGAGCGAGCCTCTGTCGACAAGGTAAAGCCCGTCCGGCTTTCTCACGATATCCGCATGATTTCTGCTCACGGCAGGATTGTCCCGGATGCAGTAATCCACATAGGAGGCATCCTTTCCAAGCTTGAAGAGATTGCGGTTGATGAGAATCTTCTCCCCGGTGCGTTTTCGCACAATATATGGAATCGGCCCTTTTTTGAGCGCCTGGGTGGTCTCTTTCAATTTCAGGCTGTCCGGTGCATTCTTCTGCTGGTTGTCAGATTCCTCTGTGGTTTTGTACTCCTGTGCGCGGATTTCTTTCTCAACCAGCACGCGGGGCGCCTCCTCGCCGATCCCCTCTATCAGCAGGCTGCACAATCCGCGGATTTCCTCAAGGCACTGTCTGCAGTCCTTGGGCCTGCCGCCCTTGAGCGGAATGTACGGGATCAGCACGCTGCCTTTCTCCTCATCCACGTACATCTCCCTTGGATTCAGCATCAGTTTGTCCGCCGACAGCATATACTCCTCAAGGCTGAGCGCTGTCGCAGCCATATCGGCAAAAAACTGTAACAGTTTTCCCTTGTCTCTGGGTGAATTGTTTTCTGAAACATACTCGTACAGACTCTTCATCCCGGTGATGCACATTTTCAGGCTGCCGTCGCGGTACTGCACGCGGAACAGACCTTTGATGCTGTTGCCGGACAACATCCGGATTGCAAGCCTGTCGGCGTGCGCCTCCTCGATGTGATACACTCTGTATGTCTCCCCGTCCTGCGTCACAGTCTCACCTTTCAGGTCATAATGCTCCGGTATAAACGGCTTGTCCGGCTCTTTTGGCGCGCCGGGCGATTCCGGTTTCTGCGGCGCGCATTCCGCTTCCGACGGCTCGTCCGCCTCGCACAGTTTCATCATCCGTCTGTAGATCTGTTCCATGCTCTGATATTTATTGATATGCTGCGCATCCGCCTCTTCCTGTTCTGTCAGATAACCGATCGCGATGTCCGGGGGAAACAGGGCGCCATCCACTTCCACGCCATCCCCAAAAAACAGTGCATCACACTGCATCACTTCCATATCAATGTCATCGAGACTGTCAACTGTATTGATCGCAAAGCTCTCCCTGTGATGCTCTTTCAGAAAAAAGATCAGCCGCTCTAAGTACGCTTCGTCTTTGTCCAATATTGCTATCTTGTACATACTGCCCTCCATGCAATTTAAT
>CAMWOK010000279.1 GCA_947175845.1 uncultured Lachnospiraceae bacterium
AGCACTGGTCTGAATTTTTATGCAAAATAGTGTATTCTCTATATTGCACAACGCAGGCAGTATATGGTAAAATATCGACGATAACTACACAGTATCGGCAATTTTATTGGGGGGTTGATATGGGTACGAATAAAAGTATGGAGAACAGCGGGTTCGAGAAACGCAGCATTAAACAGATTATTATCCGATATGTGATACGGCTGTCGATTTCTTTGGGCGTGATACTGGTGATCCTGATGATCGTGGCATCCCTGCGTTCAACGTCATCCGTGCTTCGCAGTGACCTGCAGATTACTGCGCGGATTTCTGCGCAGAATATCAGTTCCAATATTCACCTGCTGACAGATCGCATGGACAACATTTCTCAGAAACCAGAGTGGTCGGACGCGCACATGACTGAGGAAGGTATGCTGGAACTGATAGCCGAGTGCAAGGAGCGTGTGGAGTTTGTGTGGATTGCAGCCTACGACACGGCGGGTGCAAAACTGTATGGGGACAGCGATGCGCCTGCGTCCATCACGGAGAAAGACTATTTTGGCTATCTGGTTCAGACCCAGAACCTGACGGTCGGCAGACCGGAACATTTAAGCGGCGTCTGGCAGCTTGGCGTGGGAATGCCAATTCTGAACAAGGATGGAGAAGTACTGTTTTATCTGATCGGAAGCTACAAGTACGACATGCTCAATGATGTGCTTTCCAACATCAATATCGGAAATAAGGGGCTTGCGTACATTGTGGACAGTGAGGGCACCATTATCGCGGACAAAAATATGGCAGATATGGAGCAGGCGCGCAATCTGTATGATATGTACAGTTCCGGGGTGAGCCGTTACATGTTTGACTCCATGCTTGACTTTCGGACGGATGCGGTGAGCATTTTTCTTCGGGGCGTGCATTACTATATGGCATACTCGCCGATAGCAGGCACGAACTGGACCCTATTGATTGCAGCGCCGGGCGCGGATTTTCTGGGAGTGCTGATATGGTCTGTCGCCCTCAGTATACTGGCCATTGTCGCCCTGCAGATCTTTACGACCAACCGGACTGTCCAGATTGCAGAGCAGATATCCAGCTCTCTCTCCCATGCGACAGAGCGCCTCACGCTGCTTGCAGCGGGGAATCTCAAGAAGGAGGTTGTCTTTGTGGACAACAACCAGGAGGCAGAGATTCTGACGACGGCGCTTGCGAGCACGGTATCCAGTCTTTCTACATACATTGACAACATTACAGGCTATCTGGGGCTGCTCTCCGCCGGAGACTATTCCAGACAGGTCGAGGGCGTTTTTGACGGGGACTTTGCGGCGATACGCGAGGCGATGGAGCTGATTACGGAGGCGCTTAACGGGACCATGAATCATATACACAAGGCATCGGAGGCGGTCAGGAACAATTCTTCTGAGACGTCTGCGCATGCAAAAAAGCTGTACGACGGCTCGCTTGAACAGTCGGAAGCGCTCAAGCGCCTCACGGAAAAGATGGAGCTGATCACCGACAAGACGAAGGAGATTGACGAGAATGCACAGCGCGTGAAGGCGAGCGCGGCTGCGGCAAAGGGGCGCGTGGATGACGGGCAGAGCCAGATGAAGGATATGCTCGAAATGATGGATGACATCCACGGTGACATGCAGGAAATCATCACCATCAGCCAACTCATAGAGGCGATCTCTTCCAAGACACGGCTTCTGTCCCTGAATGCCTCGATTGAAGCGGCCAGGGCGGGTGAGGCCGGCAAAGGGTTTGTGGTCGTGGCACAGGAGATCGGACAGCTGGCACAGCAGACCGCGGCAGCGCTGGAAAAAACGGGCGCCATTATCGGAAAGGCGAGCAATACCATCAACCAGGGGATGACGACTGCGCAGGATACCGCGGAGGCGTTCAGCAAGGTCAGCCAGGCGACCAACGAGTTCACGGAGATTTCAGACAATCTGATTTCCATCACCCTGCAGCAGAAAGAAGCGATCGGCACGGCGTCGCAGGAGGTGCAGACGGTGCTGGCGATCGCGGACACAAATCAGCAGTCCGCGCAGGAGATGGATGAGACGGCGGCGGTGTCAATGAATCAGGTGGAGGAGCTCGAGCAGATTGTCTCCATAGTGAAGCTGCGCGCATAGAGTGTGTTTGACAAATCATTCCTATCACCTGCATGTGGGGAACGGTTTTCAGGATAGAGTATTTGTCGGGAAGGATGGATGAGATGAATCGTTTATGCTGGAGAATGGCGGTTGTGCTGACGGCAGTTTTCATACTGTCAGGGATGCTTGCAGGATGCGGCGGCACAAAGCGGCTGAAGGATGGGTTTTACACTGCCGAGATGTCGGAATTTTCCCATGGGTGGCAGGAGTATCTGATTATACAGGTCAAGGATAACAGGATTGTGGCTGCGGAGTTCAATGCCAGAAATGAGAGTGGCTTTATCAAGGCGTGGGACAACGCCTACATGAAAAATATGATGGCGCAGGCGGGGACCTATCCCAATGAATACACGCGCGCGTACGTGCAGCAGCTGCTGGATGGTCAGGCGGATACGCAGGTGGATGTCGTCACAGGTGCAAGCCATTCCGGACAGAATTTTGAGAAGCTCGCTGCGGCAGTGCTGATGCAGGCCGTAGCAGGAAATGCTGCGACGGCAGTTGTGGAGTAAAAAATAACATCCTCTTCCATGATGGAAGAGGATGTTTTGGAATACTATTGTATCAGCTCAAATTTCTGCAGCATTTTATTCAGGAGGTCAGCCTGTGTGGCCAGCTCCTCCGAGGTCGCGGAGGTCTCCTGGGACGCGGCGGAGTTGTCCTGTATTCCGCGCGCAATCTCCTCGATGCCAACGCGCAGCTGCTCCATGCTGTCAGCCTGAACCGCTGAATTTTCTGCGGTCTTTTTGATCATCTCGTTCACGTGGTCGACTGCGGTAACAGATTCCTTTAGCGCGTTCACGGTGTCTGTCGCGATGGCATTTCCCTTGCTGATCTCCTCCATGGAAATTTCTATCAGACTCCTTGTCGAGCTTGCGGCCTTGGCACTCTCGAGCGCGAGTTTTCCGATTTCATCTGCGACGACGGCGAAGCCTTTTCCGGCGTCACCTGCGCGCGCGGCCTCAATCGAGGCATTCAGGGACAGCAGGTTGGTCTGGTCGGCGATTTCTTCAATGGTCTGGATGATGCCGACAACCTGCTGGGAGGTCTTCTGGATCTCGTTCATGGCATCCATCATCTGTTTCATCTTTTCCTGATTCTGCTCAATCATGGTCGTGACTTTTGCCGTTTCCTTTGCGGACTCCTCGGCGTCGTGGCGGCTTTCCTCCACATGGTCTGCGACGGAGTTTGTGGTTGCGGCGAGCTCTTCCACGGACGCAGCCTGCAGCTCTGCGCTCTCCGCGAGTGTCTGGGACGCTGTGGCAAGTTCGGAAGCGCCTGTGGAAACGTGCTCTGAGCTCGTGTTGATGCTCTCCATCACGTCATTCATGGAGGTTGAGATATTGAGGAGTGCGGTTTTTATCTTCTGAAATTCGCCAACATAATCATTTTTGAGCGAGATGTTGAGTTTGCCGCTGGCTATCTGAGCGAGAACTTCGGCTGTCTCGTCAATGTAGACAATGTATTCTTTCAAACGGCTTACGGTCTTTCCGATCGATTCGCCAAGCTCCCCGATTTCATCGTTGGAGTCGATGTCCAAATGCACATCCAGATTTCCGGCTGCGAGTTGCTGGGCAGTCTGGTTCAGCGCCAGGATAGGTTTGGTAACGTTCGCGGCGCTCTTGCGGATTCTGACTGCGATGAGCAGGATGCCGACTGCGAAGAGAATCAGCAGGGCGATAACCATTGCGATCAGCACGGCAAAATACTCTGACAGAGGCAGGCTGCTGAGCACGAGATAGCCCGTGTCTCCCGCGGGTTCCAGAAAGCCGTATTTTGTCACGCCGTCGGCTGTGTATTTCAGAAACGACCTGTTTTTTGACGTGACTGCATCGACGACATTCTGGGAAATATTGATGTCCTTAATATTTTTCTGGATGAAGTCGCCCTGCGGGTGGTACACCAGGATTCCGTTCTCGGACAATAACAGCAGGTAGCCGCTGCGCCCGATCTTGTACCCGCGCAGGAGGTCTGTCATATGATCGAGGGAGATGTCGAATCCCACTGCGCCGAGAATCTCCCCTGTGGCGTCGTCGTAGACAGGCGCTGCCGCGCTCAGAATCATCTTTTCCGTCGAGGAATCAATGTATGGTTCCGTCAG
>CAMWOK010000280.1 GCA_947175845.1 uncultured Lachnospiraceae bacterium
TGGTGTTTTCCGAGCGCCATCCTCTTTTTGGAAAGGATGAAAAGATGGAGGTTTGGTTTCATCTGCCGGGGCTGCGGCAGAATTTTCCGCTGAATATGGTGCTGCTGTCAATGCTTGAGAAAAGGCCGCATTATTTCAGGGAAGGCGTGAGGATCGCGTCCTTTTTCGGGGAATTTCCCATGTCGCTCTGGAATGGCGGCAGGCGTTCTCCAAACGACCAGTGTGACGCAGGCTATATACATAATGCGATCAAGAGCATCAATGATAAGGGCGTGTCTGTGCGCTATACCTACACGAATATGTTCCTTGACGAGGAGGATCTGAAGGATCCCTACTGCAATTTCTGCATGAAAGCGGCGGATAATGGAAAGAACGGAGTTCTTGTCGTATCGCCGCTTTTGGAGGAATATATACGCAGGAATTATCCGGGCTTCAAGGTCAACAGCTCCACCTGCAAGGAGATCCGCGATATCGGTGCGGTGAATGAGGAGCTGAAAAAGGACTATCATCTTGTAGTGCTGGACTACAATTTTAACAACCGCTTTGATGAGTTGGCAAAGATCGAGGATAGGAGCCGATGCGAGATCCTTGTGAATGCGGTGTGCCAGCCGGATTGTCCAAGGCGGGGCGGACACTATGAGAACGAGGCGAAGAACCAGCGCATCATGCTCAAAAACCGCACACGCACTCCGGACAGGCAGATTCCTCTGGAACCGTGGCATTGCGATTACGGGGAGCACAATGAGTTTGCCACGATACAGAGCTACCGCACCTACGTGTCGCCCGAGGATATCTGGGAGAAATATGTGCCGATGGGATTTACCAATTTCAAACTGGAGGGAAGGACGGCGAACCTTTTCTATATCATGGAGGTTTACTGCCACTATCTGATTCGCCCTGAGTACCGTGTTGATGCTGCGACTACCCTGTTAAACAGTCTGGTGTCAAACAGGCTGATCACGGTTGGAAGGCCGAGGCCCTCCCAGTGGCCGTAACAGCGTGAAGGGAGGATTGACATGGCTAAGAGAGATGTCTTTTGGCATCTGCCGGGGTTTTGCTATTACCGGCAGTTAAATTATGCAGTGATCATGTTGATGGAGAAGTACCCGGACTATTTTCGGGAGGGCTACAGGATTGGATCGGTTTACGGGACATTCCCGGGCGCCATCTGGAACGGCGGACGTGTGGTTATGGGGATTGCCGGAAAGCGGGATATCGAGGCGACACTGAAGCTCTATAACAGCAAGGGCGTGCCGGTGAGGTTTACATGGACGAATTCTGTCCTGGAGGAAAAGCATGTTTGGGATACCTACTGTAACCTTATCATGCGGCTTGCAGACAACGGTATGAACCAGGCGCTGGTCAATACTCAGGTGCTGGAGGACTATATCCGGCGTGAGTGGCCGCGCTTCCCATTGATCTCATCCACAACCAAGAGGATCGTGCAGACGGATGGTGTGCTCGGAGAGTTGGAGCGGGGATATTTTCTGGTCGTTTTGGACTATGACCTGAACCACAATGAAAGCGCACTAAAGAAACTCGAGCCCCATGCAGGGCGTATAGAACTGTTGGTGAACGAGGTATGTACACCGGGATGCCAGAGACGTGCGGAGCATTATGCACAGCAGTCAAGAGCGCAGCTCGAGTTCGATGTGAAGGATGTCTTCCAATGTCCCAACGCCAATCCCAACAAGACCTTCGCGGAGTGCACGAAGCGCCCGGCGTTCATATCCAATGATGAGATTGGAAGCTATATTGAGAGGGGTTTTGTGAATTTTAAGATCGCTGGCAGAGGAATGCCCTATCAGTATGTTCTGGACGCGTATTTGTATTTCCTTGTGAGGGATGATAAACAAAAGTTTATGCGCGAGAAGATTGGTCAGTTTGTGGCAGATGCTGCAAAAAAGACGGGGGGAAGACAGGTTTGAAGGAGTAAGTGGTGATATGAGGAGAAAAGTTATTTTGTTGACAGCGCTGTTGGCGGGGGCACTCCTGTCAGGCTGTGGGCAGGCAGCGGCACAGACACCTGCACAGACGGCGGAAACGGAGGAAAAGGAATTGGTTAATGAATTGAATAATGAGTTGGAGACGGAGACAGACTTGAAATCAGCTGTACAGGACAATACAGCGGAACCGGAAGAGACAGAGACAGAAAAGGGGACACAGGCGCAGGAACCCGTCCCGGAGCAGAAGGACGACGGTGTGCGCTGGCAGGATTTTGTGGCGGATATGGGCATGGGCTGGAATCTGGGAAATACATTTGACGCGATCGACTGCAGCGGGCTTTCCGACGAGCTTGACTATGAGGGCGCATGGCTGCCCGGCAGTACCAAGACGACGAAGGAGATGATAAGCCTTGTAAAAGAACAGGGATTTCGGACGATCAGGATCCCGGTGTCATGGCACAACCATGTCGACATCACGACGGACGAAAATGGCAGACAAGTCTATACCATCAGCGAGGCATGGATGGGCAGGGTGAGGGAAGTTGTGGATTACTGCTATGATGAGGGGCTCTATGTCGTCATTAACATCCATCACGATGACAACAAGGACAAGCGCTTCATCTACCCCACAGCGGAGTGCCAGGAGCAGTCCATCAACTATATCACCCAGATCTGGACGCAGGTGGCAACGGAGTTTGCAGACTATGACCTCCATCTGATCTTTGAGGTGGTCAACGAGGTGCGTCTGTCAGGGACAGACGATGAGTGGACGCCGGACACGCTCAATTCGCAGGAGGCGCAGCGCATCATCAATACCTACTCTCAGGCGGGCGTCGACGCGATCCGCGCGGTGGACAGCGGATATAACGCTTCGCGTTTCATCATGTGCACGGGTTACGCCGGGAGTTTGTATTCGTACAAAAACCAGGTGCTTCCGACAGACAAGGGCGGTTATCCCAACCGGATCATGGTGTCAACACACCCCTACTCCCCCTACTTTTTCTGCATGGATGTGTCGGAGAACAGCAAGAGCGTGTTTGATGAGCAGGTCCAGAACGATGTGAAGGAGGTGTTCCGCGTGATCAACCAGCAGTGGACATCAAAGGATGTGCCGGTCGTCATCAGCGAGTGGGGTACTATCCTGAAAGCGGACAACGAGGAATCGCGCAAAGAACATGCATCATACTATGTAAATCAGGCGGTCACAGCATGCAAGGACTCGGCGGGCGAGACTGTTCAGATCCCGTGTATTCTGTGGGACAACGGCAGCGTCGCGGATGTGACAAAGGGAGAGACCTTCGGCTATCTTGACAGACAGAACGTGACATGGTTTGACCAGGGATATGTGGATGCGATCATCGACGCATGTAATGGGGAGGATTAACAAGCATATTCCAAAAGAGGAATGAACAGGGTTTCGGAGATGGAAGAGTGAGGAAAGGAATGGTGAGATTATGAGTGAAAAAGTGCAGGCGTTGAACCCATACCTGCCCCCGTGGGAGTACATACCAGACGGTGAGCCGTATGTGTTCGGAGACAGAGTGTATGTCTACGGTTCGCATGACTATTATAACGGGTACGTGTTCTGTATGGGGGACTATGTGTGCTGGTCAGCGCCGGTGGATGATCTGGGCAGTTGGCGCTATGAGGGTGTCATCTATCCAAAGGATGCCGATCCGTTGAACAAAGACGGGAAAATGTGTCTGTATGCACCCGATGTCACGGTAGGGCCGGATGGCAGATATTATCTGTACTATGTGCTCGATAAAGTCTGTGTCGTGTCGGTTGCAGTCTGCGACACGCCGGCGGGGAAGTATGAATTTTACGGCTATGTACACTACGATGATGACACCCGCCTCGGCGAGCGGGAAGGCGACGAGCCGCAGTTTGATCCGGGGGTGCTGACTTTAGGCGACCGGACATATCTGTACACAGGGTTCTGTTCACGGGGAGACCGCACAAGGAGCGGTGCCATGGTGACGGTACTCGACGCGGATATGCTCACGGTCGTGGAGGCACCGCGCATCATCGTTCCGGGCTGTGAGTACAGTGACGGGACGGGATATGAAGGTCATGAATACTTTGAGGCAGCTTCGATCCGCGTGGTGGGGGAGAAGTATTATTTCATCTACTCGTCAATCGTGATGCATGAGCTGTGCTACGCGGTCAGCGACAAGCCTGACGAGGGGTTTGTCTACAAAGGCGTCATCGTCAGCAACTGTGATCTGCACATAGACAGCTACAAGCCGGCTGACC
>CAMWOK010000281.1 GCA_947175845.1 uncultured Lachnospiraceae bacterium
GGTGTTATTTTCAGCGCGTACACCTATCAGGCGGGCAGCGCGCTTGCAAAGGGCGGCAGATATGACAATCTGCTGGAAAAATTTGGAAAACAAGCGCCCGCGACCGGGTTTGTGGTCATGATTGACGACCTTGTGACGGCGCTGACGAGACAGAAGATCTGTCCCGAGCCGGAAAATAAAAATCTGCTGTTATTGTATACAGGAGAGTTTGGAGACGCGGCGGCAAAGGCGCAGGCGTACCGGGAACAGGGGTATTCTGCCGTGCTGATGCGCATGGAACAGCCGCAGGAGCGCTATGCGGAATTTGCGGAGAACAACAACTTTTCCAGAGTGATTCTTTTATAACAGTTCAGGGAGGTATTTGATATGGAAAAACCGACACAGGATATGCGATACCTTACGTTTGCACTCGGAAAGGGACGTCTTGCAAACAAGACGCTGGAACTTCTTGAGGAGATCGGGATCACCTGCGAGGAGATGAAGGACAAGGAGTCAAGAAAGCTGATTTTTGTCAACGAGGCGCTCAGGCTTCGATTTTTCCTGGCAAAGGGGCCGGATGTGCCGACCTATGTGGAGTACGGCGCCGCGGATATCGGGGTGGTGGGCAGCGATACGATTCTGGAGGAAAACAGACGTGTGTATGAGGTGCTTGACCTGGGATTTGGCAGATGCCGGATGTGCGTGTGCGGCCCTGCTTCTGCAAAAGAGCTGCTGCAGCACCATGAGCGGATCCGCGTGGCGACCAAATATCCCAAGATTGCTAAAGAATACTTTTATAACCAGAAACATCAGACCGTCGATATCATCAAGTTAAACGGCTCTGTCGAGCTGGGGCCGATCGTGGAGCTCAGCGACGTCATTGTGGATATCGTGGAGACCGGCTCGACCTTGAGGGAGAATGGACTGGAGGTTCTGGAAGAGATCTGCCCGCTGTCCGCACGGATGATCGTCAATCAGGTCAGCATGAAAATGGAAGCGGAGCGCATCAAGGAGCTGCTGCAGGCACTCAAGGGCAGGATTGCAAAAGCGTAAAGTATAGTTTTCTGCCAGGAATTACAAGTTGTGGGCAGCTATGAAAAATGATACGATGGAGGCTGGAAATGAGAATTGTAAAATTGACGAAGGATACCAGGCAGAATCTGTTGGAAAGCCTGTTGAAGAGAAGCACAAACGACTATGGGGAATACGAGAAGATTGTGGCGGACATTATCGAGGACGTCAGGGAGCGCAAGGAGGAAGCTGTTTTTGCGTACTCGCTGAAATTCGACAAGTGCACCACGACAAGAGATAACTTTCAGGTGACAAGAGCGGAGATTGACGCAGCCTATTCGCAGCTGGACGCGCACTTTATACAGGTGATGCGCGACGCTGCTGCCAACATCTGTGCCTATCATGAAAAACAGAAGAGAAACAGCTGGTTTGACGCCAGGGAGGACGGTGTGATCCTGGGGCAGAAAATCACGCCCATGGAGCGGGTCGGTGTCTATGTTCCCGGCGGAAAGGCGGCGTACCCGTCGACAACGCTCATGAACGTTGTACCCGCAAAGGTTGCAGGCGTGCCCCATATCATAATGACAACCCCCGCGGGCGCTGACGGGACAGTCAATCCTGCAACGCTTGTCGCGGCGGACATCGCAGGCGTGGATGCAATATACAAGGCTGGCGGCGCACAGGCAGTCGCGGCGCTGGCGTACGGCACAGAGATGATACCAAAAGTCGACAAGATTGTCGGACCTGGCAATATCTTTGTGGCGCTCGCAAAGCGCGCAGTGTACGGACATGTCAGCATTGACTCTATCGCAGGGCCTTCTGAGATCCTCGTGCTTGCGGACGAGAGTGCGACGCCGCGGTATGTTGCGGCGGATTTGCTGTCCCAGGCGGAGCATGACGAGCTTGCGTCCGCAATTTTAATTACCACGAGCGAAGCGCTTGCGCAAAAGGTATCCGAAGAGGTAGAGCAGTTCGTCGAGGTGCTTGAGCGCCGGGAGATCATCCGCAAATCGCTCGACAACTACGGATATATCCTCGTGGCGCCGGACATGGACACAGCGATTGAGGCGGCAAATGAGATTGCCTCCGAACATCTTGAGATACTGACGAAAAACCCGTTTGACACCATGACCAGAATCCGCAATGCCGGCGCGATTTTCCTTGGCGAATACGCGTCCGAGCCGCTCGGAGATTACTATGCAGGGCCAAACCATGTCCTTCCGACAAACGGCACGGCAAAGTTTTTCTCGCCGCTGAATGTGGATGACTATGTGAAGAAATCAAGCATTATCTCCTACTCGCGGGAGGCGCTTGAGAAGGTTCACGAAGATATCGAGCTCTTTGCCAAGACGGAAGGGCTCACCGCGCACGCCAACTCGATTCATGTGCGTTTTGAGGATTCGCCACGGCCGGACACAGGATTGATTTGATGTAAGATTCAGAAAGGGACTCAGAATGGGCAGAATTGCAACGATAAACAGAACTACCAAAGAGACGGACATCCATATGGTGCTGAACTTAGACGGGGAGGGGAGCGCGTCTGTCGAGACAGGGATTGGTTTTTTTGATCATATGCTGGACGGCTTTGCCAGACACGGCTTTTTTGACCTGGATGTCAGGATTGCAGGGGATTTGCATGTCGACGGGCACCATACTGTCGAGGATGCAGGGATTGTGTTAGGGACCGCAATCGGGGAGGCAGTCGGTGACAAGAAGGGAATCCGGCGGTACGGGTACTTTATCCTGCCCATGGATGACGCCCTGGCTCTGTGCGCGGTTGATTTGTGCGGCAGGCCCTATCTGCAGTTTGACTGCAGTTTTCCAAATGAGATGGTGGGCGGTTTGGACACATCGCTTGTCAGGGAGTTTTTCTATGCGGTGTCCTACAGCGCCGCCATGAATATCCATATCAAAATGATCAGCGGCGAGAACAGCCACCATATGATTGAAGCTATTTTCAAGGCTTTTGCGAAAGCACTTGACGAAGCGGTTTCCGTGGACAGACGCATCCGGGATGTACTGTCCACAAAAGGAAGCCTGTAACAGAGGAATTGTTTACATAAAAAGGAGAAATGTTTACTGATGAAAAACAAAAAATCAGCCAACAGATTTACACGTGTTATCTGCACACTGCTTGCGGTATGTATGCTCTGCGGCATCCCGATGATTCCTGCGAAAGCGGCAGTTGTGGAGCAGGGAATTGACGTCTCAAAATGGCAGGGCGCCATCGACTGGCAGGCGGTGGCACAGAGCGGCGTCTCATTTGCCTTTATCCGGGTGGGAAACACGAAAAAGGGCATTGACGAAACCTTTTATTACAACATGCTTGCCGCGCAGCAGGCGGGCATCAAGACGGGTGTGTATATTTATTCCTACGCCACAAGCGTTGAGGAGGCCGCAGCGGAGGCGCAGCTGGTGCTCGACGCGATCCAGAATGTGCAGGTGTCCTATCCTGTTGTGTGGGATGTGGAGGACAACGTTCAGAAATCGCTGTCGCCGGAGACTTTGTCGCTCATGGCAAACACATTCTGCGCCATGATTGAGGCGGAGGGGTATTATCCTATGGTCTACTCCAACACCAACTGGTTTAAAAAGCGGATCGGGCCTGTATTTTATGACAAGTGGGTCGCGCAGTGGTCGGATGTGTGCGAGATTCCGGACGCGGCAGTGTGGCAGTACACAGACAAGGGCGCCATTCCCGGAATCAAGGGCAATGTAGATTTGGATTATGCGCTCAAGGATTTTTCTGCCAGCATTGTCAACACCGGCTGGGTTCCGCGAAAAGGATTTCTGTATTACTACATCAACTATAAAATGCAGCGGGGATGGCTTGACCTGGGGACTGCAAAGTATTATCTTGACCCGGCGGGACGCATGGTAACTGGTTGGCTGCCGCTCGATGACGCAATGTACTATCTGCATGAGGACGGCGTTATGGCAGTCGGGTTTACGCCGATCGGCCTGGGAATGTACTGTTTTGACCCGGCGGGCAAAATGCTCACCGGACTGCAGAACCTCAATGGTCTGACCTATTATTTTGCGGCGGATGGCGCCATGTATGTCGGATTTTTCGACTTCCCTGACGGAAAGCGGTTTTTCTCGACAGACGGGCATATGCTCACCGGGCTGAGTATTGTGAACAACAAATATTATTACTTTGATCTGAACGGAATTATGCAGACCGGCTGGCAGACAATCGGCG
>CAMWOK010000282.1 GCA_947175845.1 uncultured Lachnospiraceae bacterium
CGTCGACCTGATGGGCAAAATAAATATCCGGCGCCGCACCGAGATTCTCACAGGAAGTCTCCACCGCCCGGTACATCTCACTGCCCCCGAAAAAGCGCGCCTTGTCCGAGATGACAATGTTTTTTCTGCCCACGCGCGCCGCAAATTTTCCAAGTTTGATCTCCGCGTCGCCGTATTCCGGGACGATCGCCGTGTCGTACAGGTTGCATCCCAGACGGTAGGCATGTTCCATCACGGCGATCGCCTCGTCCTCGTCCAGATTAAAATAGGCCGGCAGCACCGGAATATCCCCCTGTAAAACGGGAATCGTGCCAAAGCTAATCTCGGACACTTTGAGCTCTGTATTTCCTAATCTGCGGTAGTACATGATTGAATCTCCTGTCACACTATGGTTTTGTCCTGCCTCACGCTCCGTAAAATGCGCGCTCGCCCACCTGCACGCCTTCCGATACCTGCAGCCGGGAAGCTCCTTTGCAAAATGCAAACGCCTCCCTGCCGATTGTTTTTAATGTGGACGGCAGTTTGATGTTTTTCAGGCTGTGGCAGCGGTAAAACGCCCGCTCTGGTATCTCCTCCACGCCTTCTGGTATCAGCAGCTCTTCGAGCGCAGTGCAGTTCTCAAACGCGTGCGCGCCTATCTGACGAAGATTTTCAGACAGTTCCACGCAGCGCAGCATCCCGCAGCCGGAAAATGCATGGGCGCCAATGCGGATCACGCTGTCCGCCTGTCTGACCGCGCAGAGCCATTTACAGCCCGCAAATGCGCGTGCGCCTATCCCGGCCACAGTCTCCGAGAACGTGACTGTCGTCAGCAGGTTTCCATCCTGAAACGTCCCCTCCCCGATCGCTGTGATACCCTGTGCGAGCCGGAGTCTGGATATATTTCCCGTGCACTCTTTGAGCACACCGCTCTCGTCCGTCTTAAAACAGTTGAGGCTGTCCATCACCGCCTGTTTTGCCAGCGGCGGCAGTTTTCGCTCGCGGTCCGCAATCCCCGAAAACCGCACAACCGCGCCGTCCGGCAGCGTCATCTTTTGCAGGTTGATGCAGTTGCGAAACGCGTACTCCTCCACCTGCACACCCTTCTGGCGCTCCCCCGCCGATACAAAGTGAATGCCTGTGATATCCAGGCCATTTGCAAACGCCCAGCCGCACACCAGCCGAATCCCCGCAGGAACCGCCACCTCCCCCGCGCAGGCGGCTCCGTCAAGCAGCATGTCCCGCACGATAACCAGGGGCGCCGCAGTCCGACTGCCGGACAGACGCTCGGACTCCTGCCCGGCCTCCTGGCGCTTGTGTGCCATCCACGGCGTCCCGTGAAACGCCCTGGCGCCGATATACTCCACACTCTCCGGTATCTCCACGCGCTCTAGCATCATCGCGTCGCGGAACACCTCCGCCGCAATCCGCCGGATTCCAGCTGGAATCCGCACCGTGCCTGCCGTGCCGCGATACCGCACCAGCTGTTCCTCCTGCTCGATTGTAAAACAGCTGAATGCACTGTGAAACAGCAGCCGGACCATCTCGGGGATGTCTTCTGAAAGGATATCCCTGTAGCAGTGAAGCGTCCAGTCCTTTTCCTGATATCTTACCGCGCGCAGCAGAGTGCAGCCGGAAAGTGCATATTCTCTTAAACATACTGTGCCCTGCCCGCCAGACAGACAGATCTTTTCCAGTCCGCAGCAGTCCTCCAGCGCGTGCGCGTCCAGACATGTGCCATCCTGAAATTCCACACTGTCCAGACGTTCGCAGCCCGCAAAGGCATACTCACCGATCTGCCGTATCCTCGAAAAATCAAACTGATGCAGGCGCTTACACCCGCTAAAGCAATATTCCCGCACAACCTGCACCTTTTCGCCCAGACAGGTCTCCAAATCAGCGCATCCTGCAAACATACGTTTTTCAAACAGCTCCAGGTTCGGAAGCTCTGCCCTGACAAGTGAGACGCACCCGGCAAAGGCCGACTCTCCTGCTTGGTGCGCCGGGCATACCACTTCCGCAAGAGAGACACACTTCTCAAACGCGCAGGCGTCTATTTTGAGCAGTCTGTCCGGCGCAACAGCTCCAACGGGCATGGACTCTTTTGCGCACGCGCGCTGCCCATCCGAAAAAAACGCACGCTCAAGAGCGCTGCACCCAAAGAACGCGCCCTCTCCAATCCAACTGAGCCTTTCTGGAAAAACGATTCTGCTGACGCCGCGGTTCCCCGCAAACGCATACGGCGCAATTCCCCGCACCGCTTCCGGCAGACATATCTCCCCGGCGCAGTCTGTGCCAGAGACCACCAGACCGCCCACCAGATGCAGCCCGTTTGCAAGCCGCTCCCCGAGCATGGTGTCTGCAAAAGCGCGCTCTCCTGCCCGCAGCGCCGGATTCACCGCGCACGGCGCAAGCGCAGCACAGCCCGACAGCGCCTCCTTTCCAACGGTTTCCACCTGATCCAGCCAAAGCCTGTCAAGCCGCGCGCACTGGTAAAAGGCGCGCGCACCGATACGGCACCACAGCGGAGGCTGTGCTTTGTCCGCAGTGCTTTCCAAAACGCGCTCGAGCGCGGCGCAGCCGGAGAAAACCTCTTCTTCCAGACATTTCATGCCAGCAGGCAGATACACCCGCCTGAGCGAACTGCAGCCCTTGAACGCCGCCGCGCCGACCGACCGCACCTGCGCCGGCAGATGCACCTCTGTAATCGCTGTATTTCCATAAAAAGCCCCGCCCGCTATGATCTGCACCTTCCCGGAAATCCAAACTTCCCCCGCAAGATGCTGTCCGTCCCACAAGACCGTATCCCTGTGCGCCTCCCCGTTGTCTTTGCCGCTTCTGTCAGCCATGCGCAGTTTCCACTGCGCCAGAAATTCCGTCCCCTCCAGCGCATGTCTGCCCACAGACTCCAAAGATACGGGCAGCACGACGCGCGCCAGCGCGGCGCAGCCATACGCAAACCTGTCCGGTATATGGCGCACGCCCTCCTCGAGCACCAGCGTCCTCAGCTTTGCGCAGCCGCCAAACACATCCGCGCCGTACTGCTTTCCCGTCCCGCATCCGCCGGATATCCAAACTCGCTGAACCGCACTCTTTGCAAACGCCAGACTTTCCACTTCCTCCGCTTTTGCCGGAATCCGCACTTCCTTGAGGCCGGCGCGGTAAAATGCCAGCTTTCCAATGTGCATCAGGCTTTCCGAAAGCTGTATTTTTTTCAGGCTGGCACAGCCGTAAAAAGCACTCTCCCCAATCCTGCGAAGGCACTCTGGCAGCTGCACCTCCTGCAGCGCCCGGCAGTTGCAAAACACCTTGTCCGCAAGCACGTCAACCTGTTTTGGGATTCTGACCCGCAGCAGCTTGACACAGTTTGAAAATGCCCCGCTTCCGAGCCTGCAAAGTCCCTCCGGAAGGACGATTGTCTGCATCATCAGACAGCCGCGAAAAGCCTCGGCGCCGATCGCGCGCAGGCTTTCGGGCAGAATCACCCTGTCGATCGTCTCAATGTCCGCAAACGCCTCCTCCGCAATTGCGGTGACTCCCTCCGGTACCACAACCCGCGACTCCGCTCCCAGATACTTAAGCAGTATCGTTCCGCTGAGGCGGAAATTGCCGTACACCTGTCGGTGTATCTCGCGGACAATTTCCGGCACCGCACCGGATGTTACGCTCTTTCGTGTCTGGTCTGTGACAGCGGACACTTCTTCCGTGCCAGAATGCCCCGCCAAATGGGCGGCGTCTGTCCTGTATATGTCATTTAGCCCCTCAAACGTGTACTCTTTCCCGTCGCAGGTTCTGACGGACTTTAATGCCGTGCAGTTTCGAAATGCATCCGCGTCAATCAAAACCGCATCTCCGCCCAGGACAACCTGCTCGAGACCGATACAGTTTCGGAACGCGCGGCTCTCGATTTTTGCGAGTGTCCGCGGAAGCTTGATGTCCACAATGCCCCGCATATCGTAAAAGCTGCTCTTTGCGAGCACCTCGATGCCCTCCGGCACCTCGATATGCTTGATATTCACCCGGAACCGCACAAGTGTCCTGCCCTCAAGCTCCATCATGCGCTCAAGGATGTCCCGCACGACCAGCTCAATCAGGTGCGGAACCTTGCACACCCCCGCCACGACTTCCACCAGATTTGGGATACAAAACGTCTCCACATCCGCATGACAGTCTGCTTGCCCGC
>CAMWOK010000283.1 GCA_947175845.1 uncultured Lachnospiraceae bacterium
ACCTCAACTCTCCCACCCGCGATAATTCAAGGCAGTTTCACCCAATTCCGAAGAACGGAATCCTCACTGCGAAAAATAATATCACGCACCGCCTCCGACGAGTCGAGCAGTGTTGGCAGACTTTGCACACCGCACCATCCCAGATACGCACCGCTTCCGTCCTCCTGGAAGAAATAGTATGACCGCTCTTTCGATTCCGAATTATGGTAAGCCCCTTGTGTTTTGTCAAAAAATGTTCCGCCCTTATTGAACCATCGGTGAAATTCTCCGGTATGGTTGATTGAAATATCCAGGATAATTTTCATTCCGTTTGCGTGAAGTTCCGACGCCAGCGCTTCCAATGCCCTGTCGCCGCCAAAATGCTCATCTACATGAAAGTAGTCAATACAGTCGTACTTATGTGTGGACGGCGCCCTGAAAATCGGGTTTAAGTAAACTGCCGTTACACCCAGCTCCTTCAAATACGGTATCTTCTGTCGGATTCCCTCCAAATCCCCGCCGTAAAAATCTACTGCGAAACCCTGATGATACGGCAGCGGTTTCTGCCCCCAGTCCTTTACCTGTATCGTTCCATGACCATTTAATTCATACTCCCCATCCCTGACACTGCACGCAGGATCTCCGCAACAAAATCTTTCCGGAAAAATCTGATAGAAAACAGCCCCCTTCACCCACTTTGGCTGCCTGTAGTCCGCCAGCAGCACAAAATCATAGGTATGATCCGGAATGTAGGTTGTGATCCCTTTTTGGTTGTAATAGTAAATGACAGTTTCACACGCAAGATAAAACTGATAATTCATCCTTTTTTCTGTCATCTCAAAAACAGCCGCATAGTACGCCAGACCGTTGTCCGAATACTCCTGTCTGGCTTCGGTCAGTCGCTCTGCACCGTTTGGCACCGTCCTTAAAAACACATGCTGAACCGGTGCATCCTTATACATCCTGATCCACACCTTAACCTGTTCATGAAGCGCCGGCTGCGGATTACTCACAAAGCATTCTGTCCCGTCACTGTACACACTTTCCAACCATTGTTCCATTTTGTCTCCTTTCCGACTGCGCTACAGGGCTGCGCAGCTCTCCAGCAGAATATCTTTTATTCTCCCGTGATTGTCCTCAAAAGATATCACGCTGACAACCGCGTCCTTGTCAGGCATGACAAGACAATACTGTCCATAATTGCCGCTGCACAAAAAGGTATTCTCGATCGGCGTCATCCAAAATTGATACCCATACCCGCAAAACGCCCTGTCATCTGTTTTTGCAGCCCTGCCTTTTACCTGGTCGACAGACGCCTCCCTCAAATAGGTTTCCGGAACAATCTGCCGCCCTTTATAAGTTCCGTAATGCAACAACAGTTCCCCAAAATTCCCCAGCTCGTCGATGTTGAAAAACAGGCCGTTTGCAGCGTGGACATGCCCCATCGGACACAGGGTCCAGTCCGGGTTTCCAACGCCGATCGGCTCAAATAAGCGGTATCTCAAGTACTCCAGCAGATTCTGCCCTGCCCTTTTTTCTATCATGCAGCTCAGCATATAGGTATTGAAATTGCTATACAGAAAATGTGCTCCCGGTTCATAAGAAAACTCTGCATGCAAGAAATAATCGATCCAGTCTTTTACATAGTAACGCTCCGGACTGTCCGCAAAAAACAGTGGATTTTCCAAACCGCTTGTCATGGTCAACAAATGCCTGACTTCTGTATGTGTCAGGCTCTGCGGCAGCTCACCCTCCACATTCTCTGCAAAGAAATCACTGACTCTATCATCCATATGGATCAAGCCCTCCGCGATCGCAATCCCCGCTCCCACAGAAACGACACTCTTGCTGACAGAATACATGTTCATTCGCGCCTTTCGGGACAGGCGGCTGTATTCTCCTGCAATCCGGCCCCCCTGCCGCATCTGTACATACAGGACATTCAGCGCCTCCTTCTGAAAGATGTCAGCCATCTTATTGATTCGTTTCTGCATAGTTGAGCCTCCTCATAAAATTTTCTGCTTGTCCTGCTTCACTCCTGCTGTCATACATTACTGATTTTCCATATACGTGTCATATACCGCATTCATAATATCCAGAAAGTCATTGTATCCCATCTTCTCCAACGTGGCCATATACTCATCCCAGCCTTCCTCCACGCCGCCATTGACTACCCATTCTGCCTGCATGGTAGATACATATGTGCTAATATCTGTATACAGAGTCGACAATGTCTGCAGCTGCTCTGGCTGATAGCTGACTGACGGAAATCCCTCCTGCGCATACTGCCGCACTTCCTTATCCAGTTCCAGCTTGGCCGCATCGCCGTTTTCCGTCTCAAAAATAACCTTGTCATTGAATCCATCTGGCACATACTTTGGCCCGAAACTCCTCAGGGAATAAATCCATGCATTTGTGTCCGCTGAGTTTCCGTCTATCGGCTCCAGTACCGTGTACGTTCCATCGTCATTTTTCTGTGTGGCGATACCAAAAGATCCGTACATATTCTGAATCGAGGCATCCTCCGTGTAGAACATGTCTATCCAGGACAACAGTCTGCCTGGATCTTTGCACGCCTTTGTAACCAGAAACTCATATCTTGTGATTCCCTGCAGCTTATTCGAGCAGATATAGCGATTTCCATCCGGTCCTTCCAAAGGCGGAAGTGCGACATACTGATCTGAGTTGGCGCCAAATACCGAGTCCGCGGTCCAGCCTCCCGCAACACCCACAATCGGCGTCTCGCTGGTGAGTTTCGCTGTGCGCATACTGTCATCCTGCGTAAAAATCTCCTGGTCAATCAGGCCGGCTGCATAGCACTCATGCATCCACTTTAACCCTTCCTTATACCCCTCATAAGCAGGTATGTACACAGGTCTGCCGTCTTTTATCGTCATATTGTAGGAATTGCCGTTCAACGTGGTTCCATACGGAAGACAGAACAACATAATCGCATTTTCGTATCCCCCCTCATACGGAATCTCATCTGTCGGATCGCCGTTTCCGTTGGCATCCTGCTCCTTGAATGCTTTCAATACATTCTCAAATTCCAAATACGTGGTGGGCACTTCCAGTCCAAGATTATCCAGCCATGTCTGATTGATAAACAGCTGATTCATCACGACCGGCATACAGGGCTGCTTTCCCGGAAGACCGTAAATATGCCCGTCCGCCGAAACCGCCATAGACCTCATCGTGGGATCCGATTCCATAATTGCAGACAGATTCGGCATATACTGCTCAATATAGTCATCTAAAATAAGAAAGGAATCCTTGTTTGCCATGACTTCCGACGCCGAAAAACAGATAGAACCCATAAAGGCATCCGGCAAATTTCCACCTGCGAGAAGAACCGCTTTTCTGTCACTCCAGTCTGCATTCAGAATCGTGTTCCAGTTGATCGTTATGCCCAGCTGTGCGGCTGCCTGATCCGGAAATCCCTCATGATAATACTCTCCCCAGTCAGACCATCTCACTGTCGCAACCTCAAAGGAACTATCAGAATCTGCAGACTGCTCCCTGTCCTTATCTGTGGTTTCATCTGCCGCACTGTTTCCTGTCGTTTCTTTGTTCTCTGCACTGTTCTCCGGCGTGGCACCGCAGCCGCCCAAAATACTTACTGCCATCACTGCCGCCAATACTGTGTACAACTTTTTACTTCTCATACATTCACTCCTTTATAAATTTTTATCCCTTCACTGCTCCTACCATAACACCCTGATTAAAATATTTTTGTAGAAAAGGGTACAAACACATGATAGGGAGTGTTGAAATCACAATAGATGTATACCGCATGGATTCCGACAAAGCCCGCAGTTCCTGTGCCATCGAACCTGTCGCTGCCCCCAGCAGGGACTGGTTGGTGATCAACACCCGCCGCAGCAGCAGCTGCAGCGGCTGACGCGCCTCATCCTCCAGATAAATCAGTGCATTAAACCATGAATTCCATAACCCCACCGCGGTCCAGAGGCCAATTACTGCAATCACCGCCTTGGAGAGCGGCAGTGCAAACTGAAGAAAATATCTGCAGGTCCCACATCCATCCAGCTGCGCAGACTCCCACAAGGATTCCGGAAGGGAATTTTGAAAAAAAGTCCTGGCCACGATGATGTTATAGGTGGATACGGAAAACGGCAGAACCATTACCCCTGTATCATATACACATCTCCGAGCCCACGAGA
>CAMWOK010000284.1 GCA_947175845.1 uncultured Lachnospiraceae bacterium
CGGATGAACAGTGTGGATTTGTGAAAAAAATAGAAAATGACAAGGCGGCCGTCCAATAAAAAAATCTGGCATGTGTGACAGACACCATGCCGGATTTTTTTCTGCAGTTTACAAATGACAGTCAATTAAAACAATTTATAAAAAAATGATTAAATTGTAAAGGTTTCTCGAATTATTGACCGGAACTATTGAAAAAATAGATTGCGTATGTTAAAATTTTCCTTATATAAAGAAAATTTGTGGCGGAAAGATTGAAAATAGTAACTGCAGGAATGAACGAAGTTCTGGACAGCTGCGAAGAATAATAGTACTTGGAGGTTTACTATGGGGAGTGTACAACTATTAGACAAAACAAGAAAAATCGGCAAACTATTGCACAATAATAATTCCAGCAAGGTAGTTTTCAACGATATCTGTAAGGTGATGCGGGAAATTGTAAATTCCAATGTACTGGTGATCAGCAAGAAGGGTAAGGTTCTGGGCATTGGCCGCTGCGAGGGCGTGGAGGAGTTAAAGGAGCTTGTCGAGGGCAATGTGGGCGGTTTTATTGACCCCATGTTAAATGAGCGGCTTCTCGGCGTGCTCTCGACCAAGGAGAATGTAAATCTTGCGACGCTTGGATTTGAGAGTCCGGACATCCGCAAGTATCAGGCGGTCATCACGCCGATCGAGACGGCCGGGGAGCGGCTGGGCACGCTGTTTATCTATAAGTGCAACGAGCAGTACGACATTGATGATATTATCCTGTGCGAGTATGGTGTGACGGTGGGGGGCCTTGCGATGCTGCGGGCAGTGAGCGAGGAAAATGCAGAGGAGAGCCGCAAGGTGGCGGTTGTGAAGTCGGCGATCTCCACGCTGTCCTTCTCCGAGATGGAGGCCATCACACATATATTTGACGAACTCAACGGCACGGAGGGAATCCTTGTCGCCAGCAAGATTGCGGACCGTGTGGGTATCACGCGGAGCGTGATCGTCAATGCGCTCCGCAAGTTTGAGAGTGCAGGCGTCATCGAGTCGCGATCCTCAGGCATGAAGGGAACCTACATCAAGGTTCTGAATGATGTGGTGTTTGAGGAAGTCGAGGCGCTCAAGCGTCAGCTCAACAAATAAAATTAAGCAAATAATTCAAACAATAGCAACAAAAGGCTTATCTTGAAAAAGATAAGCCTTTTGTTGCTTTTATAGGCAAAAATAATGAATTTACATAATTTCCAGAAACAAATTCACATAATGTTGTAAAATAATGAAAAAAATACTTGAAATATTCTGAAAATAATCTATAATAGAGTAAGAAAGACAATATATTATGTAAATTCATTATGGCAATAATGGTTTACATAGCGTTACAGTTCAGCCCAGGACTTTGCATTTACGGCAAAGTCCGTAAGAACGCATAGTGGTTGAGATGCATCAAGCCATCGCGAAGCGATTTTGCACGGCTTGATGCGTAACAGGAAGCCGCTGGCTGAACTGTTACTACATAGCACTGGAAAACAGGAAAAGATAAGAGAAGGAGGAGTATAAATGTTAAACAGTTCAGGTGTATTTGACTACATTAACGCTCTGGGAACTTCACTGGACGCGGCTGCTACGAGAAACGAAATCATACAGAATAATATTGCGAACGTGAACACGCCCAACTACAAGAGAAAAGACATCCGTTTTGAGACGGAGCTGAAACATGCTTTTGCGCGGTCCAGTCAGGACTCGGTGGATGCGCGGGTGAAAAATCTTGACCTGGAGGCACTCACCCCGGAGATTTACACGGATTACGAGGAACTTTCCTACCGGTATGACGGCAACAACGTAGGCATACAGAACGAGCTGGCAATTCTTGCGAAGAACCAGACAAAATACAACGGTATGATGACACTGCTGAATCAGGATTTTTCACAGCTGATGTCAGTGATGAAGTAGGAGGGTGAGCGATGGGAGTTTTTAGCGCATTTGATATCAGCGCGTCAGGAATGTCGGCAGAGCAGTACCGCATGGACATCATCTCGCAGAACATGGCGAACGCGCACACGACAAGAACCGAGGATGGCACACCGTATGTCAGAAAAGTGGTCACATTTCAGGAGAAGACAGACACTAAGAACAGAAAGTTTTCACATATGCTGGACACGGCGTTCAGCAACCTGACCGGCAGACCGCTCGGCTGCACAAACTCGGCCGCGCTGTCGAGTCCTGGAACGGGTGTCAAGGTCGGCGGGCTGTACGAGGATACTTGGACGGAGGAAGTTATGACGTACGACCCGGAGCATCCTGATGCGGACGAGAACGGATATGTTCACTATCCGAATGTGAATGTCATCACGGAGATGACCAACATGATCGACGCAAGCCGCGGATACGAGGCGAATCAGGCGGCATTTGAGGCAGCTAAGGCGATGGCAAACAAAGGGTTGGAAATGAATTTCTGATAATTCATTGACAGGATTTGGGGATTAAGATTGAAAGAGGATTATTAAAGGGAGTTTAGGGGGAAGAACAATGACAATAACAGCAGCAAACGATATCAACAAATTATATAATGTGAATTCGGATGCCGTGCGCAGCACTTTGTACGGGGTAAATGCAGGCAGTGAGGGACAGAAGAGCAGCAATCTCTTCGGTTCGATCCTTGACGCGGCAGTGAACAATATCAGCACGACCAACGACCTGCTCTCAACGAAGGAGAACGAGCAGCTCAAATGGATGATGGGCATCTCAGAGAACACACATGATCTGACGATTGCGGTGGGAAAAGCGCAGACAGCACTCAACTACACGATCGCACTCAGAGACAAGCTCCTTGAAGCATATAAGGAGATTATGCAGATACAAATTTAATCAAACCGGTGGTAAAGGATTACAGGGCAGCTGTTGACTAAAACAGCTGCAACAGGGGATTTTTGGGAGAAGGAGACACTTGATATGGTTGACAAGGTATTGGATTTTGGAAAAAAGCTTTTAGAGCGGATTAAGGAATGGTGGAACAAGTTCCAGCCAAAGCAGAAGACGTTGATCATCGGAATTGCAGCGGTGATTTTGCTCGCCATCGCGATACTGGTGGCAGTGCTCACGCAGAAAAAATATGTCAGCGTCGCGAATTGTGAGTCCACCAAGGAGGCGGCGGCAGTGCGCGATCTGCTTGACGGGGAGAACATCACCTACAATGTCTCAACAGACGGGCTGAATTTTGAGGTGTTGGAAAATCAGGAGTCAGATGCGCGTCTTCTGCTCGGGGCAAACAACATTCCGTCTGCAGCATACACGATCGATGATGTGCTGAACGGAAGTTTCTCGACTACAGAGGCAGACAAACAGAAGCGGTATAAGCTTTTTATTGAGGCGCAGATCGAGGAGGACGTGGCGAGCATGAAAGCGGTGAAGACTGCTTCCTGCCAGCTGACAATCCCTGACGACAACGGCACGCTTATCGCACAGAATCGTGAAACCTATGCAAGTGTTCTTCTGGAACTCAACGACAACACGGCTTTTGATGAGGAGAACGCGGCAGCTGTTGCGAGATACATCGCGACAGCACTCGGAAACGCAACGACTGACAATGTGACTATCACAGATGTCAATGGAAAAATCTGGTTCCCGGTTGAGCAGACCTACTCCACGATCGACAAGGCCGACAACATGATGATGCTCAAGCAGGAGGCAGAGAGCATGATCAAGAACGAGGTCAGACAGGTACTTTTCGGTACAAATGAGTTCAATCAGATCGAGGTGGGAGCAAATGTTTCCATGGATTTCTCACAGAAAGAGATCACACAGCACAATTATTCCACGCCGGATGATGAACATGATCAGGGACTGCTCGCTCATGAGGAAGTATATCAGTCCACTGCAAATGACGGATTGGGCGGCGTGCCAGGCACAGATTCAAACTCTGAGACAGACTACATGATCAATGAGTCGACAGGCACAAACAGCAGTACATATGAGCGAAGAAGTGATTATCTCCCGAACGAGGAGATTATCAAGACAACAGCGGCTACAGGAACAATTGTATACAATGACAGTTCTGTGTCTGTGGCGGCAGTCAGATACCGCGTGGGGAGAGAGGAAGATGTCAGACGTCAGGGGCTTCTCGACGGTATCTCAAGGGAAGAATATAAGCTTGCCAACAATGAGCGGGTAAAGCTTGATATAGATGAAG
>CAMWOK010000285.1 GCA_947175845.1 uncultured Lachnospiraceae bacterium
TCTTCTATTGATGGTATTCTCATCATATCCTCCACTCGCTGTAAACTTCAAATTTTATTTTCTATTGTACCACGCACACTCCCTGTATTCCACCTATATTTTTCTAAGGTTTTATAAAAGGCGGACTGCCATTTCATGCAATCCACCCATAAAATTACCACACTTCCAGACTATCCTCCGCATCAACCCACATCTGCATAGTTCCATCAAGATACAGTCTTGCATATTCAAGCGGATTATCTATGGCAAATGAATCGCATAGATTGGTTTCTATACGCTCTGACGCTGTGTTGCTTATTCAGTTGTGATTGTGGTGATGGTTGCTTAAATAGACTGGAAATTGTATCAACTTTGCAGATATTCAATCAGCTTACTTGCATATTCATCACTATGTTCGTGTAAATATTGCCCATGTCCCATATGTTCAATCTCTACATCTATGATAGCAGGCAGATATTTTTTTAATAATGTAACACTTTTCTTTGGATATTGCTCATTTGAACCTCGCCAAAACAGGACAGTTCCCTTGTAACTTTTTATATTTTTAGGGATATTGTAGCGATACACAAATTCACATGCGTTTTTTATAGTAATTGACGTAATGTTAGGATAAAGCATTTCTGTAATGCTGTTGTTGTCTTTGCCCATAACAGCATCCATCATAAATTTAGGAATTGCTTTTCCGCTTTGAATCCGTTTTATCGCTTTGCAGAAGATATATTCATACGGTTTCGTCAATAATCCCATCTTTGTCAGAAATGCCGCATCTAAATGTGTTTTAGCAACATTAACATTGCCTCTGCCTATAATCTCGACAACCATTGTTGCTCCCATAGAAAAGCCTGATAAACAATACAAATTACCCGATAAATTATCCATAATATAATCTTCTATCTCATCACAGTCTTTCTCAAGGCTAACAAGTTCACCTGTTCTCTCACTGTGACCATCTACTTCCGCCAATATCACATAATAGTCTGACAACCGTTTTAAAATTGGTTCATAGCAAAGCATTGCCGTGGATGCCATTCCATGTATAAATAGTACTGACTTCTTGTTTTTATCTCCAAAGCATAAGAAATTCATAATACCCTTCTCCTCATATACTGATTTGTACCTCTGTCAGAATACCACAATCACTCTCACATTTCTTGTGCCTTTTCATTAAATTTCTTCATCCCCTCAAAGTCCATCATCATCTGACAGGCCTTATAAATGTATTATACTTTATAGATGGAAGTGCATGTTTATACACGTATTTATTGAGCAAATCAGTAATTTCTTTCCATCGTGTTTCATCAGCACCCAAATAGTAGTAATTCTTTGTTCCAACTGCCACAGCAAACTTTCAGTGGTGTCCGTGTGATTGGGAGTGTCCGTTCTGATGTCCTTTGGGTCCGTTCTTCCCCTCTGCATTTCCCCGGTTGTGCCCCTGGCAGGACCGAATGCGGTTCTGGATTTCACCCATGGTCATCCCGTGGCAGTCCTCCACGGTGATGCTGTCGTCATACTGGGACAATTCGAGATAGGCCCTGTACTTGCCAAATGACATCTCGTGCTGGTGCGCCTCGTTCATGCAGGCAGTATCGCTGCTGTACGTCACCGCACCGTACGCCTGAAATCTGTCGTTTGCCTGGATCTGTTCCAGCATCGCATCCGAACGGTCGGACACCACCGTCAGCACCAGCTGTGAATCCCGATTCAGATAACGGCTGTAATAGGCGTCCTGCAAAAGCCGGTCAATCGCCTGCAGATAGGAGATATTTTTCAGCGGCACATGCTGCAGGATATCCTGACCGTCCGCATTGTAGCCCTTGGCAGACACCACCTTGTCAAAACGGTTGATTTCAAGCTCAATTGAGGGGTTCACGTCAATACTGATGTACGACACCGGCCTGCTGTACACAGAATAGCCGCCGACACCAGCCAGGAAAAAAACGCAGACGACAGCCACGGCATAGCGCAGTGCGGCATATTGCCTGCGCTGAAAAAAGCGGCGGCTCTGCCTCGTCCGCTGCGCTTCCAGATACCGCAGGGTGTTTTGCTTCATCTCCTCCGATGCCCGTATTTCTTCCATGCTCTTCTGAATCACATTCTGCGCGCCACTCATGACCACTCACCTCCCAACTTTTCCCGCAGGATATCTTTTGCCCTGGAAAGCCAGGTATAGATTGTGTTTTCTTTTCTGCCAAGTATCTTCGCAATCTCCACTGCCGAGTACTCCTCATAGTAAAAAAGATAAATTACGTCGCGGTATTTTTCAGGCAGCTTTAACACAGCCTCCAAAATCTCCCGCGACGGATTGTCCAGCACTGCGCTCTCCTCGGCAAGCGCGTCGAGCGAAACCCACCTTCTGCGCGACAGCGCACGCAGCCAGTCGGTGCAGGCATTGACAGTCACGCGCACAAACCAGGCCTTCTCGTGCTCGCCGCTCTCGAAGGAACCTTCATACAACAGGTATTTCAAAAATATATTCTGGAATACATCTTCCGTGTCGTGCCTGTTCTTCAGATGTACGAAACATATCCGCCGCACCATGTCCGCATACGCGTTCACGGCACGGTTCACATCCTCTGTGCTCCTCAAAAGTTTTCCCCCTCATCTGTCCTGCCGGCCGCCTCTCGTTCAGAAACCCCGCCATGTTACTGGCAGGGTTTCGATTCCGCACGCTGTTTCCTGTTCAGGAACTGCTGTTCAACCTGTATCTCTAATTTTCCATCAGTTTCTCAGTGCTCTATCCCGCACGAAATAACCTGATGTTTCGTGTGGACCATACTAATGATGATATCCGCTGTGATGCCTTGTTCCGCTGTAGTGATATGTCTCTGCATGATGCACGGTCCCGTCGCAGTCCACGCCGAGAATGCACACGCCGTCCACGTCGCAGCTGCCGTCCTCATAGCATACTGGTGCCGGGTACTGTGACACTGCTCTGTGTCCCCTTCCGTGATGTGCGAGCGCCACACTCGATGAGCTTCCTGCCACGATTGCAGCCAGAGCCATCACAGCCGCCAATTTTGTTACATTTTTCCGCATGATACTTACCTCCGTATTTGGAATGTGCGCGAAAAGTTCCCCTGTGACATCGCGCATTTCATTGAATTAATTTCCTGTTTCATAAGTAATACGCACAAAGAAAGGGAATCCTTTCATAAAATATTTTTTTATTTACTAATTTATTTGTCGAATGTGTGTTTGTTTTATCTGTATTCGCTCTGTCATCATTCGCGCTGACAAGCAGAATCTCACCGGAAAAATCTGCAAACACGCTCCGGGACTGGCACAAACCATGCAGCTTACAAATTTAATTTCTGACTGGATAGATCGCTGGACAGTCCCTCCTGTATTTTACCCTTATTATACAGGAGGGACTGCAAATTAACAAGTCAAAAAACGTTTATTTAATTGATCCCCAGCCCTGCGCTCGCGTATCCTGCGACTGTATTAATCAGCGTCAGACCGCTTGCCGTTGCGGAGAATACCAGCATCAACCGTGTCTGTGCTGTCACCGGAATGCTGAGTCCGGTCAGTGCACCGTTGAGCAATGTTCCGATGGCGAGAACTCCGGTCAGCGATGGCGTCAGGCTGATCAGCGTGCCTGCAATCGGCGTAAACACATTGTTTGGTGTGGCAGACTGATAAATCTGTGCGTTCACCGTGACCGTGGAGCCCACCAGTGAGAGCGCCGCTGTCGTGCTGAAAAATGCGCTGAATGAAGTGATTATCCCTGCGCGCGGAACCTGGAACGCAAAATTCGAAAGGGTTCCGCTGGCGTTGGTGATATCAATCGAAGCACCCAGCAAAGTAAGTCCCTGCGCACTGCTTCCAAACCCTACAAAGGCAGGCAGTCCCGCAAGTCCTCCGGCGACTGTCGTGACCGTAATTGGCGTCCCTGATGCAAACGGAATAATCGCTCCCGTGCCCGCGGCGCCTGTTGGGCCTGTTGCTCCGGTCGGGCCTGTTGCTCCCGTCGGGCCTGTCGCTCCCGTCGCTCCATCGGCTCCCGTCGCTCCGGTGGCTCCCGTCGGACCTGTCGCTCCATCGGCTACCGTTGCTCCTGTTGCCCCTGTAGCCCATGTAGCTCCATCAGCTCCCGTTGATAACGTCGGGACGGTCGCTCCCGT
>CAMWOK010000286.1 GCA_947175845.1 uncultured Lachnospiraceae bacterium
GGGGCGGTCATCAAGGACGAGGACAAGGACCAGGTTGCCGGGAAAGAGTACCTTGAGAATGTCATGAAGAAGCGCGGGTCGGAGTGGCTTGGGCTGTACAAGGCATGCAGGGAGCTGGTGTAGCGTCTGGAGCTCTTACAGGAAGGGATTAGGTATTCAACATGAACAATCCATATTTTTTCGGGATACGGCATTTATCGCCTGCCGGGGCGTATTATCTGAGAGGGTTTCTCGACGAGAAGAAGCCCGAGCTGGTGCTGGTAGAGGGGCCGAGCGACTTTGAGGATATGCTGTCCGATATGGTGCATAAGGAGACAAAGCCGCCGATTGCTGTGCTTGCTTACACCAAGGAAGCGCCGGTGCGGACGGTGCTGTATCCGTTTGCGGAATACTCGCCGGAGTACCAGGCAGTACTGTGGTGCCACAAAAATCATGTGGCGTGCCGTTTTATGGATCTGCCCTCGGAGACTTTTCTGGCGATACCGGAGTGCGGCATACAGGAGGCGGAGGGCGAGGAGTGCCGCATCAATGTCTATGAACAGCTTGACCAGCAGAGCGGCGAGGACGGACACGATACCTTCTGGGAGCGCGTCATGGAGCAGGCCGACAGCATTGAGGCGTATCATGCGGGGGCAAACAGCTTTGGCGCAAATATCCGAAGCCTTACGGAAGGACGGGAAAATGACTGGGCGGAGACGGTGCTGCGCGAGGCGTACATGCGCCAGCAGATTAAGAAGGCAGTGGATTCCGGCATTGCGCCGGAGAATATTGTCGTGGTGACAGGCTCGTACCACGTGGAGGGCCTAAAAAGCTGGCAGGAGGCGGACGAGGATTTGTCAGGGATGCCCAGGGTTGGCGCAAACCATACATTGATGCCGTACTCATACTACCGCCTCTCCACAAGGGCAGGATACGGCGCCGGAAACAAAGCGCCCGCGTACTATGCGCTTTTGTGGGAGGGGCTGAACAAAGGGGAGCCTATGTATGCGGTGTACAGTTATCTGATACGGCTTGCCAAATATCAGCGCGAGAAGGGCAATCCGGTCTCGTCCGCGTCTGTGATAGAGGCGGTCCGTCTGGCAATGTCGCTGGCGCAGCTCCGGGGCGGAAACATTGCGTCGCTCCGGGATTTGCGCGACGCGGCGCAGACCTGTCTCGGGGAGGGAAGTGTCTCGGGGATTATCCTTGCGACCGCCGACACGGAGATTGGCACGGCGATCGGCGCGCTTCCCGACGGAGTGAGCCGCACCAGCATTCAGGAGGATTTCTACAGGCAGCTAAAAGAGCTCAAACTCGACAAATACCGTGATATCACAGCGCAGGACCTGATGCTGGACTTGCGCGAAAACAGGCGTGTAAGCTCGGAAAAATCCGCTTTTATAGATCTGCACCGATCCTTTTTCCTGCACCGGCTGCGCGTCATCAATGTGAGCTTTGCCCAGCGGCAGGAGGTCAGTCAGGACAATGCGACGTGGTCGGAGCACTGGATTGTGCGGTGGACGCCAGAGGCGGAGATCGAGCTTGTGGAGTCGGCGCTGAAAGGAGACACCGTCGACGGCGCGGCTTCGTTTGCCATGAAGGAGCGCGTGGAAAGCGCTGCAAACATGGGAGAGATCGCGCTTGTCATCGAGGATGCATGCTGCTGCGGCATGGAACAGGCGGTCGGCTATGCGACTGCGGCGCTGCAGCGGATGGCAGTTGATGCAGCCTCTGTGGAGGATTTGGCAAAGACGGCGCAGCGGCTCTCTGTCGTCGTACAGTATGGCAATATCCGCCGCATTGATGCGAAGCCGCTCGAGCCGATACTAAAGCAGCTTTTTTACAGGGCGTGCCTGATCTTAGAGTCCGCCTGCGTGTGTGACGACGGGGCGAGCAAGACTGTCATCACGGCGATGGAGCAGCTCAACAGCGTGGAGCTGGCGCACGATTTTCTGGCGCATGAGGAGTGGCTCAATGTGCTGGACAACATTTCGGAGCGGGATGATCTGAACACGAAACTGTCAGGATTTGCGGCGGCGATTTTGCTGGAGCGCGGAGCCATGAACACGCAGCAGCTGCGCACAGAGGTGTCGAGGCGCCTGTCAAAGGGCATTCCCGCGGACCTGGGCGCAGGCTGGTTTGAGGGGCTTGCCATGAAAAACAGGTATGCGCTGATTGCCAGACTGTCTCTGTGGGAGAGTTTAAACGAGTATCTTGTAACGCTCGACGACGAGGAATTTAAGCGGGCGCTCGTGTTCCTGCGGCGTGCCTTTGCAGACTTTTCTTCGGTGGAGAAGGACCAGATCGCGGAGAATCTGGGCGAGATATTAGGGCTGAACGGCCAGGAAGTCAGCGAGGTGGTGAACGCCGTGCTCGACGAGAGCTCCCAGCAGATGATTGAGGGGCTCGACGACTTTGATTTTGACTTGTAGAGAAAAGTCAAAGTCCTGAGAGAACGGCTCGAGGAGGTATAAAGGCTATGGAAGTAAAAGAACAAATCGGCAGGTGGCGCCTGATTCTGGGGCAGGAGAGTGACAAGCGGCTGTCGACAATGACGGACCTGACACTGACGCAGGAGCAGGACTTGATGGATCAGGCGCTGGCTTCTATCTATAACCGGACAGAGCTTGGCGGGTTTGGCGCTGACGCTTCTGGCAGAGGCGCGGGCAGGGGGCCGTCAAACCCGCAGATTACCCGCTGGCTCGGCGATGTTCGGACGCTGTTTGACAAGGAGCTGGTGACAGTCATTCAGAATGATGCGGTGACGCGCTGCGGACTCAAACAGCTGTTGTTTGAGCCGGAGCTGCTGGAAAATATGGAGCCGGATATCGGTCTTGCGTCCACGATACTGATGCTCAAGGACCAGATACCCAAGCGCTCTAAGGAGAGTGTCCGGGAATTTATCAAAAAGATTGTGGAGGAGATCAACAAGCTGCTCGAGCAGGACATCCGGCGCGCTGTGACTGCTGCGGTCAACAAAAGAAAGCATTCGCCCATTCCGTCCGCGTCGGCAATGGATTTTAGGATGACGATAAATCGCAATTTAAAGCACTATAATCCAGAACTGAAAACAATCGTGCCGGAACATTTCTACTTTTTTGACCGGACGAGTACCACGGCGGCCAACAAGTGGACCATCATACTCGACATTGACCAGAGTGGTTCCATGGGCGAATCGGTTATATACTCGTCGATTATCAGCTGTATTCTGGCAAGCATGGCGAGCATCAAGACGCGGATTGTCGCCTTTGACACAAACATTGTGGATCTGACGGAGAAAAGTGAGGATCCGGTGGATTTGCTGTTTGGCTTCCAGCTCGGCGGCGGCACGGACATCAACAAATCTATCGCGTACTGCGAGCAGTTTATCGAGAATCCGGCAAAGACGCTGTTTTTCCTGATATCGGATCTGGACGAGGGCGGCAACCGGGCAGGGCTGCTGCGGCGCATCAGCGATATGAAGGAGGCCGGCGTGACGGTGATCAGCCTGCTTGCGATTGCGGACGGCGGCAGGCCCTACTACGATGCACAGACGGCGCAGAAGCTCGCAGGACTCGGCGTTCCGTGCTTTGCGTGCACGCCGGAGCTTTTGCCCACGCTCCTTGAGAAAGCACTTAAAGGGCAGGATTTGTCGCAGTTTGAGAAAACAATGAAAAAGGGTAAACCATGATTGCGAGGTAAGATGAGATGGCGGTACAGGGAGAGACAAGAGAGAGCACGCGCATAAAGATACGGGAGCCAAAGCAGTTCAAGGTCATCATGCACAATGATGACTTTACCACCATGGATTTTGTGGTGGATATCCTGCGCGATATTTTTCACAAGAATGAGCTTGAGGCGGAGCAGCTGATGATGCTGGTGCACGAGACGGGAAAAGCAGTCGTGGCGGCATATCCGTATGACATCGCGGTCTCCAAGGTGCAGTCCGCGGCGGCGCGCGCCAAAGCGGAAGGATTTCCGTTTCGAATGACGCTGGAGGAGAAGGGCTGATACATGGAGGAAGGCTATGCAGGTGACGAGAGAAGTTGCGGAGATCATGAGCGCGGTGCTGGGGCTGGCAAAGAACAGGCGCTATGAGCTTGTGACGCCGGAGCTGGTGCTGTATGTCATATGCGGCAATAAGATATTTGCGGAGGCACTTGAGG
>CAMWOK010000287.1 GCA_947175845.1 uncultured Lachnospiraceae bacterium
TGTCCACAAACATGAGGATCTCCGCCACCACCTCGTAGAGCTCCGGCGGTATCATATCGCCAATCTGCAGCTTCGACAGTGTGTTTGCAAGCTTGTCATCCTTGTGAACCGGCACATCCGCCTGCTTTGCCTGCGCAATAATCTTGTCGGCGAGCGCCCCCCGCCCCATCGCGATCACTCTGGGCGCATTGTCCGACGGGTCATACTCTAGCGCCACCGCCTGTTTTACCGTTGTTTTCCTGTTCTCTGCCATCTGTTTTCCCCCTGCGCAATACCACTTCTTTATTAAACCGGCCGACGGCGCACTTTTCCGGGCTGCCTGCCGCCAAACCGTCTAAGAGAATGTTTGTTCTCTTTTATTATATCATTTCTCCACCTATTGTCAACAAAAAAGTGAAGCAATTCAAAGCGTATGTTTTGATACACCTCAAACTGCCTCACATTATGCCCTTGTATCAAATGTCTGGTAGCTCAGCACTGCGCTGCCGCCTGCCACCTGCTCTGCCATGTGGTCGAGAACCGTCTTGTCCTCCTCCTTCTCGAGAATCACATTTTTGCACTGATATCCCTTCTTCAGAAGCCGCTGCGCCAGCTCATCAATGTGCCCCTCCACCAGCGCGACCGAATTCTCGTCCAGATAAAACTTTGTAGTGACCTGATTGCGCTCGGTCTGCAGCGAGATGCTGACATCGAGCGCGCCCAGATTGTCCATGTCCAGGTGCAGAAAAGCCGTGAGCATACCGTCCCTGCGCGCCATGTTCTTCTTGTTTGTGTACACATACAGATCCCCGTGCGCCTGGGAGTTGCCAAGCTTGAGCGGAAGCTGCACATAGTTGAACATCTGGTTCATCTGATTCATGAACTCCACATTTTCGCTGATATTCGTCATCGCACGCGCCTGCGCGCCGTTTGCGCCCTGCCCTGCAGACTGCGCCGCCTCGTTCATCATGCGCGCAAGCTGGCTGCTCTCCTTGGCAAGTTTCTGGTAAAACTCCTCCACTCTGCCCTCCTGTGTCAGCTCCTGCGGCGTCAGTGTCCACTGCTTCTGCAGGCCCTTTTTGAGCATGGACTGAAACGGCTCCGAGCGAAATATCACCGCCTTCTGTTCGGCTGTGAGCTGTTTTGCGATATCGCTGTCCACCAGCAGCTGTCGGAGATCCCTGAGTTCAAGCTTTCCGTCCTTCATTCCCTCTCTTATCACAGATATTATTTTTCCAGGAAGCGCCTGCGGCTTCTCGCCATTCAGCTGAGCGAGAATAAAATCTTTCGGCTGACTCTCTGGCTGCACATTTTTCTGCGTTTCCTGTGCGCCGTCCTGCGCGGGTTTGGATGTTTTGTCCACACTGCCGTCGTCAGCCTGTGCTTTTCCCAGCTCCTGTGCGCTGTCCTTTGCGGCAGAGACGCGCTCGTCCACTGGCGGGCGCAGATCCGGATTCCCTTCCTGGGCCTGCACTGTCTGCCCGTTCGGGATTTCCTGTCCGCTCTGAATTTCCTGCCCGCCCTGTGCAGTCTGCCCCTCCTGCGGCGCTGCAGCGCTCCCATCTGCTGCCTGCGCCTCCCCGGGCTGGCCTTCCTCCCCGGCAAGCAGCAAAAGTACCTGCTCCATAAATTTTCCGCCGCTGGCGAGCGCAGTCTGCCCGGCAGTTCCCGGTGCGGCGTCCATAAAACCGTTTACAGGCGTGTTCTGCGTTCCCTGCCCCTGCGCTTTTCCGGTCAATGCGTCGTAAAGCTTTAAGATCTCGTCGGAGGCTTCCCGGATACCGTCGAGCAGCCTGTGCTCCATATTCTGATAGTTCTGCAGCTGTACAATGCTGTTGTCATTGACTGGCAGGTGCAGCTTGTTGAGCTGAATCAAATCATTGAGACTCACGCCCGGATTCTGAAGCGTCAGACGGTTGAACAGCATCAGCGTACTCTTGTTGATGGACATACCGTTTTCCAGCAAAGTTGACACAAGTGTCAGATTTCTGTCGCTGACGGCCATCTGCGCAGCCCGAAGCGCTGCCTCCCCCACTCTGAGCATCTGCATTTTTCCGTCGTAGACCGGTTTTAACACCACCCGGTTGTCCTTGTTGGACTGCACCTGCAGATTCATAAACTGCCCGATTGCCACCTGTACGTCCCGCTCGAGTTTCGCCGCCATATACTGACCGTTTGTCAGCTGTATCTGCACATCCTCTCCATTGACAGAGACGATCTCCCCCTGAAAGGTATCGCCGGGCTGCAGCTGTGTCACATCCACTCCCTGCGCGCCGGCAGAGCCTGTATTTCCGGCCACGTTCACCGTTCCTGCATACCCCTGCCCTATCTGTGTTCCTTCGTAACTGGGTGAAAATCCCGATAAAAAGCTGTCCATATGCTTTCCCCCTAAACATTTTCAAAGCGCCTGTCAGACCTCTGCTTCCCTGACAAAATTTCTGATAAAACTCTTGCGGTGTATGGGCGCGGCGCCATGCTTTTTCAGCGCTTCCACGTGAACTTCCGATCCGTAGCCTTTATTGTCTGCAAAGTGATACGCCGGATAGGTCTTGTCATACTCGACCATCATCCTGTCCCGCGTCACCTTCGCCACAATACTTGCCGCGGCGATTGACACGCTCTTAGCGTCCCCCTTGACGATCGGAACCTGCCGGATATCCACACCCGGAATCGTGACTGCATCATTCAGCAGCAAGTCCGGCCGGACACTCAGGCCGGCAATCGCCTGACGCATAGCCTCGTAAGTCGCCTGCAGAATATTGATCTCGTCAATCCGACTGTGCGGCACGCACCCGATTCCTACCGCGACAGCCTCGCGCATAATCACGTCGTAGAGCTCCTCGCGCTTTTTCTCACTCAGCTGCTTCGAGTCATTGAGATACAGGATCTGACAGTCTTTGGGCAGTATGACCGCCCCCGCCACGACAGGCCCTGCGAGCGGCCCCCTTCCCACCTCGTCGATGCCGCAGATATATTCACAGGAAGAAGCATACTGCCGCTCATACTTTTTCATGGCTTCCGTGCGCTTTTTTTCTTTCTCCAGAGCGTCAATGGCCTTTTTTGCCTTGGTGACGAGCGCCTGCACACCGCTGCGCGCATCGTTCTCGTACATCTCCACAAAAACAGGCAGCTCACTTTCGCATGCTGCCTGTAATTCATTTTTGATTTCTGCTATTTTCTTTTCCACAACAATCCCTCGCCTTTCCAGCCGACAAACGTCCCTACCGAACATTTTTAATCGTCTTTCGGAGTCTATTTTTACTGATGTTTCAGGATTCCAAACTTCGAGGAGGGCCAGATTCTGATAAATGCCCTGCCGATAATATCCCTGCGGTGAATATTTCCAACGGAGGGATCCCTGCTGTCCGAACTGTTGTTTCTGTTGTCGCCCATCACAAAATACTCGTCCTCACCGAGCAGGATCGGGTCCGCCGCCCGTCCCGGATTCTCAATTATCTCCCGGCCATAAGATTCTTCGAGCAGCTCGCCGTCTATGTAGACCGCACCGCTGTCGTCAATCTGCACAGTCTCCCCCGGCATCCCGATAATCCGCTTGATATAGTATGTATCGGTGTCATACTGAAAGGGAAATACGATGATATCAAACCGTTCCGGCTCCTCGAAGCGATACGAGATCTTGTCGACAATCAGATGGTCTCCGTCACTCAAGGTCGTCTCCATGCTGCTTCCGCTCACTTGCGTCCGCTGTCCTACATAAGTGACAATCACGTACGCAGCACAGAATACCAACAGCAGATAGATGCTGATACTCAATATTTCCTTCAATATGCTCTTCATTTTGTTATCCCCTGTTTCTATCGTCTCTGTTTTTATCATTCTTCCGGCATCTCCAATGTAATTCTTCCGATCTTCCCGCTTCTGAAATCATCCACAATCATGGCGGACGCTTTCATAATGTCCAGCTCCTCACCTTTCAGATAACATCTTTTGCTGACACAGACTGCCCTGATCGTGTCGTAGGCGTCCTGTTCGTCCGGGATCTCTATCGCGTACCGTTTCTCGAGCAGTCCCGGATATTCGGCGCGCAAAAAACGAATCAAATCATACGCCAGCTCGTCGAGATGCACAATCTCATCATTGATGGAGCCGATCATGGCAAGGTGCAGCCCCACAGTCTGATC